>NZ_DASVSI010000017.1:0-26702 GCF_036388155.1 Hymenobacter sp.
AGTAGAGATGCTTCGGCTGCGCTCAGCATGACCGTTTGTTGTTGGAGGACTGTTTTGCACCGAGTTTTGCTATCCGCAACGTTTAGTTCTTTAGCACAATCAAGTATGATTTAAAGCGGTTGATTGGGTTTATCTTTCGCCCTAGCGGGGCAAGGCAATGTTGCCGGGGCTTCTGCTTTTGCTAGGATACTATGCTGAAACGCTACCCTGCGCTGCTCGCCACGGGCCTGCTGGCCGTTGCTTCCGCCAGCGCCCAAACGACGCCCGCCGAACCCAAGCCCTTGCTCGGCTTCGAGCCCGCCGCAACCGCCGCCCAGTACGAGCTCGAAACCAAGTTCGACGCCCAGCTAAAAACCGACAACCTGCGCGACTGGATGAAGCGCATGGCCGCTCATCCCCATCACGTGGGCTCGCCCTACGACAAGGACAACGCCGAATTCATGGCGGGCCTGTTCAAGAGCTGGGGCTACGATACGCGCATCGACGTGTCGTACGTGCTGTTTCCCACGCCCAAGCTGCGGGTGCTGGAAATGGTGGCGCCCACCCAGTTCAAGGCCGGCCTGACGGAGAAGCCGCTCGCCGAAGACGCCACTTCGGGCCAAACCGCCGAGCAACTGCCCATCTATAACTGCTTCTCGAAAGACGGCGACGTGACCGCCGAGCTGGTGTTCGTGAACTACGGCGTGCCCCGCGACTATGACGAGCTGGAGCGCCGCGGCATCAGCGTAAAGGGCAAAATCGTCATTGCCAAGTACGGCGGCTCCTGGCGCGGCATCAAGCCCAAAGTGGCCGCCGAAAAGGGCGCCATCGGCTGCCTGATTTACTCCGACCCCAAAGACGACGGTTACGGCCAGGGCGATGTGTACCCCAAAGGCGCCTTCAAGCCCGAAACCGGCGCCCAACGCGGCTCCGTGCTCGACATGCCCACCTATCCTGGTGACCCGCTCACGCCCGGCTACGGCTCGACGCAAAAAGCCAAGCGCCTCGACTACAAAAAGGCCCCCACGCTGACGCAAATTCCGGTATTGCCCATTTCCTACGGCGACGCGCAACCGCTGCTGGCGGCTCTGGCCGGCCCCATGGCGCCCGATGCCTGGCGCGGCGGGCTGCCCATTCCCTACCACCTCGGCCCAGGCCCGGCGAGGGTGCATTTGCAGCTGGCGTTCAACTGGAAAACTGAGCCGGTATACAACGTCATTGCCACCCTAAAAGGCACCCAGTACCCCGACCAGTGGGTAATGCGCGGCAACCACCACGACGCCTGGGTGAACGGCGCCAGCGACCCGCTCTCCGGCATGGTGGCCGAGCTGGAAGAAGCCCGCGCCATTGGCGAGCTGTACAAAACCGGCTGGCGGCCCAAGCGCACCCTCATGTTCTGCGCCTGGGACGGCGAAGAGCCCGGCCTGCTGGGCTCGACGGAATGGGTCGAAACCAACGCCAAGCAGCTGCAAAAGAACGTGGTGGCTTACTTGAACACGGACAACAGCGAGCGCGGCTTCCTCTTCGCGGCCGGCTCGCACACGTTGGAGAAGTTCTTCAATCAGATAGGCCGCGACGTTATCGACCCCCAGAAAAACATCTCGCTCAACGACCGCCGCCGCGCCTACGACCTGGTGAACGGCAGCCCTGAGGCCCAAAAGGACGCCCGCGAGCGCGCCGACCTGCGCATTGCCGCTTTGGGCGCAGGGTCCGACTATTCGCCTTACATCCAGCACCTGGGCATTCCGTCGATGAACATCGGTTTTGGCGGCGAAGGCGAGGGCGGCGAGTACCATTCTATCTACGATTCCTTCGACCACTTCACCCGCTTTAAAGACCCCAACTTTGCCTACTGCAAGGTGCTGGCGCAAACCATGGGCCGTGCCAGCTTGCGGTTGGTGAATGCCGACGTGCTGCCCTTCGAATTCCAGAACTTCTCCAACACCGTGGCCAAGTACGGCACCGAGGTAAAGCAGCTGGCCGACAACATGCGCGCCGAAACCGACAAGCAAGCCAAGCTGCTGGCCGAAAAGCGCTATGAAGCCGTGGCCGACCCCACCGAAACCCTGCTGCCGCCCAAAGCTCGCGAGGCCGTGCCCTACCTCAACTTCTCGCCCCTGGATAACGCCCTGCTCAAGCTGGAGCAAAGCGCTAACGCCTACGCGCAAGCCCGAAAAGCCAACACGGCCCTCTCCAACGACCGCAAGAAGGAACTCGACCAACTCCTCTACCAAGCCGAGCAGGAACTGCTGAGCAAGGAAGGCCTGCCCCGCCGCCCCTGGTACCGGCACCAGATTTACCCCCCCGGCTTCTATACCGGCTACGGCGTGAAAACGCTACCCGGCATCCGCGAAGCCGTGGAAGAGCGCAAGTGGGCCGAAGCCGACGAGCAGATAAAGCGCACCGCCGCGGCCGTGGAGCGGTTTGCCGCGCAGGTGAGTCGGGCCGCCGCCGTGGCGTCGCCGGCTGCATTGTAATTCACTTTTCACACTACCGTCATGCAGAGCGGAGCGCAGCGGAGTTGAAGCATCTCGCGTGTGGGAGTAAACCAATCGTTCATCGATGCGAGCGAGATGCTTCGGCTCCGCTCTGCATGACGGCCATTTGCCTGAAACCAGATTCAACCTCTTTATGAAGACCATTGCCCTAATCCTGACGAGTTGCTGCCTGGCTGCAAGTGTCGCCAGTGCCCAGCAAGGCACCGAGCCGGTGAAAGTAACCGACTTGCTGAAAATCAAACAAGTGGGCGGCATCACCCTGACCCGGGACGGCCGCAAAGCCGCGTTCACGGTGCTCAGCGTGGAACCGGACGAGAAGAACAAGGCCGACTACAAAAACGTGAGCCAGCTCTACCTGCTGGGCACCGAAGCGGGTGCCAAACCCCGGCAGCTCACGTCGGCCAAGGAGGGCGCCTCGCAACCGGCCTGGAGCCCCAATGGCCGGCAACTGGCCTTTGTGCGGACTGTGGACGACAAGCCCCAGGTGTTTGTGATGGCCGCCGACGGAGGCGAGGGCCGGCAGTTGACGCGCTACAAGCACGGCGCCACCGGTCCCAAATGGTCACCCGACGGCAAGCAGGTGCTGTTTTCGTCTGCCATTCCGTTACGCGAGCTGCTGAAGGACTCCTTGCTGAACGCCGCCAAGGCCCTGCCCCAGTGGCCGTTCGAGAAGCCGGGCTTTGACAAAAACGACCAGCTAGCGGCCACCACCGCCAAGCCCAACGCTGACGGCAGCCTGGCCGAAATGCGTGCCTACCTCGACAAGAACGAACTTGATAAAAAGGCCAAGGTGCTCACCAAGCTCAACTTCCAGGACGAGCGGGATGTGTCGGCGGAGCAAACCTTCACGCAGTTTTTCCTCATTAGCGCCACCGAGTCCGACGCCAAGCCCGTGGCCCTCACCCACGGCTTCTACCGCTTCAACCAAGTCGACTTCACACCCGACGGCAAGCACCTGCTGCTCTCGGCCGACATCGACTCGCTGCAACACCCGGACCGGTCGTTGGAAAACGAAATTTTCCTGGCCGACCGCACCGGCCGCCGTCCGCGCCTGCTGCTGGGCCAGGACAACACCGCCTACACCAACCCCCAGGTGTCGCCCTCGGGCAAGTGGCTGGCCTTCCAAATGACGCCCGCCACCGGCGCCAACGTGCCCGAGCTGGCCGTGATGCCGCTCAACGGCACCGCCAAGGACATCGTCGTCATTCCTTTCGACCGCAACAAGGGCAATTTGGTGTGGAGCGACGACGACAAGTACGTCTACTTCACGGCTCAAACCAACGGCGGCGCGCCCCTGCACCGGGCCAACATCAAAACCCGCAAAGTAGAAAAACTCTCGGCCGCCGACACCGGCATTCTGAGCTTCGACGTGGCCAACAACAAAGTGGTGTACGCCCAAACCGGCGTGCTCAACCCGTCCGATTTGTTTGTGGCCGACGCAGGCCTGAAAAAGCCGCAGCACGCCGGCAACTTCAACGACTGGGTGAAAACCCGTCGGCTGTCGCTGCCCGAAAAGCACACCTTCGTCAACGACAAAGGCCTGACCGTGGAGTACTGGGTGATGAAACCGACCGGCTACCAAGCTGGCCGGAAATACCCCGTGGTGCTTGAAATTCACGGCGGCCCCAGCGCGATGTGGGGCCCAGGCGAGGCCAGTATGTGGCACGAGTTCCAGTACTTCGCCAGCCAGGGCTACGGCGTGGTGTACAGCAACCCGCGCGGCTCCGGCGGCTACGGACAGGATTTTTTGCGCGCCAACATCAAGGATTGGGGCGCCGGCCCGAGCAGCGACGTGCTCACCGCCCTCGACAAAACCGTGGCCGAAGGCTGGGCCGACCCCGCCAAACTCACCATCACGGGCGGTTCCTACGCCGGCTACCTCGTGGCCTGGATTATCAGCCACGACCAGCGCTTCAAAGCGGCGTGCTCGCAGCGCGGCGTGTACGACTTGGGAACGTTCTTCGGTGAGGGCAACGCTTGGCGGCTGGTGCCCACGTACTTCGGCGGCTACCCTTGGGAACCCGCCGTGAAGGAAGTGCTCGTCCGCGAGTCGCCCATCAGCTACGTCGATAAAATTACCACGCCCTATATCCTGTTTCACGGCGAAAACGACCGCCGTACTGGCTTCGTGCAGAGCGAGATGATGTACCGCAGCCTCAAGGTGCTGGGTCGGCCGGTGGAGTACGTGCGCCACCCCGGCGGCACCCACGAACTCACCCGCTCCGGCGACAACCGCCAGCGCATCGACCAGATGCTGCGCACCTACGAGTTTTTCGAGCGCTACCTCAACACCAAGAGCGAGGTTAATTAATAGTCAGTTAATCGACTAGAAATGCCCGTCATGCAGAGCCCAGCGCAGCATCTAGCCCGTGCTAGCAAATGATTAGTTAGAGCACGCGAGATGCTTCGCTGCGCTCTGCATGACGGGCATTTCTCAATGGCGCCGACGCTTATTAACACCTCTTCCATTCTTCAATGAAACACCTTTTCGCGCTACGCTGCGCTGCCACTTTGCTCCTGGGAGCCACACTGCTCGCCGGTTGCAACCAAGCCACGGACGCGACGGATGTCCCGGGCGCCACCGCCACTTCCAGCGTGCCGGGCAGCTACTTCGCCACCACCGAAAGCGGCGTGCAGGACGGCAACGTGCAGGTCATTCCTATCAGCACGCCCAAGGGCAAGTTCAACGTGTGGACCAAGCGTTTCGGCAACAACCCCAAGACTCGGGTGCTGCTGCTCAACGGCGGGCCGGGCGCCACGCACGAGTATTTCGAGTGCTTCGAAAACTTCCTGCCCAAGGAAGGCATCGAGTTTATCTACTACGACCAGCTCGGCTGCGGCAATTCTGACAACCCCAAGGACACGGCCATGTGGAGCCTGCCGCGCTACGTGGAAGAAGTAGAGCAAGTGCGCCAGGCCCTGAACCTGACCAAGGACAACTTCTACCTGCTGGGCCACTCCTGGGGCGGCATCCTGGCCGCCGAATACGCCCTCAAGTACCAGCAAAACATGAAAGGCCTCATCATTTCCAACATGATGATGAGCTGCCCCGACTATGACCGCTACGCCGACGAAGTGCTGGCCAAACAGATGAAACCCGAGGTTATGGCCGAAATCCGGCAGATTGAAGCCCGGAAAGACTTCAGCAACCCGCGCTACATGGCCTTGCTCGAACCCAATTTCTACGCCAAGCACGTTTGCCGGGTGAACCCAATGCCCGAGCCCGTGAGCCGGGCCATGAGCAAAACAAACCAGTCGCTCTACGTCACCATGCAGGGCCCCAGCGAGTTCGGCATATCTGGCAAGCTTGAGAAATGGGACCGGGTAGCCGACTTGCCCAAGCTCAGCATTCCGGTGCTGTCCATCGGCGGCAACCACGACACCATGGACCCCAAACACATGCGCATGATTGCCACCAAGGTGCAGAAAGGCAACTCCCTCACCTGCCCCAACGGCAGTCATATGAGCATGTACGACGACCAGCAAACCTATTTTACTGGGCTGATAAAATTCATCAAATCGGTAGAAGATGGCAGCCTGAAACCAGGTGCTACTCTTTAGTTATCAATGGTTTAAAATCCTCCTAAACGGTCATGCTGAGCGCAGCCGAAGCATCTTGCCCGCCACCAGTAATCAGTTACTAATGCGGTAGAGATGCTTCGGCTGCGCTCAGCATGACCGGCGGAAGGGGTTCTGTGGACTACTTCTGCAAGCCCTGGCGAAAGTCTTCTTAAAAGGTGACGGTGATTTCCATGGGCAGGGGAGCGCGCCGGCCCCCGGCCACACCCGGCTGCCACCCGGGGCCGTCGCACAGCATCCGAATGGCTTCGGCGTCGTAGTCGTCGCGTAGGCCACGGGTCACTTTCAGGTCGGTGACTTTGCCATCGGCTCCCACAATGAACTTGACCCGCACCGTGCCGGTGAGGCGCCGGGCATTGTCCTCTGGCTCAAATTCCAGTGCCTCGCGGCGCAGGTAGTCGCGCAGGGCGGATGTGCCGCCCACCGGTGCGGGCTTAATGGATATGGTCGCTGGCATGGGCGTGTTCAGCACACTCGCCGCCTCAGACTTGACGAGCGCTCGGTTCGCATTGGGCATCACGGCTTTGGCCTTGCTAGCCACCCCAGCCACTGAATAACCGCTGCCCATGGCCGCCGAATCAGGTGGAACTGGCGACTCTTCTCGGGCTGCACGAGCTTTCTTGGCAACTGGCGCCGCAGCAACGTCGGGAGCGGCGGCTGGAACTGGCGGAGCTGCTTCGCCCTGATTGGTTTCAACCTGTTCGTTAAGCACAGCGGCACTAGAAACCTTGTCAGCGCTGGCCATTGCGATGGCGTCGGTATTGGGGCTCGTATTCTTGTCAGCGAGCGAAACCGCTTTACGGCGGGCTCTTGGGGACGAGCGAGGGGCGGCGGTACGGCGGTGCGGGGCAACCGTCACGGCCGCGTACTCGGCTGGTTTCTCGGCAGGGGCAGCGGCAGGTTGGATGGGCTGCGGCACGTTCTCCGGGGCCGAAACAGATGGAGGAGCCGGCTGCGATGGTGGCGAAACAGAGGCCGACGACGTACGGGCAATGGGCGCTGAGGTAGTAGCGTCGCGCTGCTCCAACGTCCAGATGCCCCCGGCTACGGCGCCCAGCAACGCCGCGGCAGCCACTACTCGGGGCCACACGCGTGGGGCGGCCACTGGCGCGGGGTCGGCCGTGCCGATGCGGGCCTGGAGACGGCTGCGCAAGGCGGCGACGGCGCGGTCGGTGGCGGCAGCATCGGACATCGAAAACCCTTCCACCAGCTCGGCACACCGGTCGCAATCGAGCATGTGGGCTTCGATGCGCTGTTGCTCGGCCGACGGCAGAGTGCCGGCCGCGTACGCACGGAGCTCTGCCGTGGCCGGGTGGGGACCAGGGGCAGGCAGCGAGGTAAAGGGCGAATCAGCGGGCGACATGGAACGGGTTGTTTGAAGAAGCAGAAGGTGGACTTGGCTTAGGCACTGGCACGGGTGCGGGCGGCTCTAGCTGGCGGCGCAGCATGCGTTTGCCGTTCTGCAGATGGCTGCGTACCAAATTCAATTCCAAACCGGTTTCAATGGCGATGTCGCGGTAGCACTTCTTTTCCAGGTAAAATAATTCGAGGCAACGTCGCTGAGCGGGCGGAAGTTGAGCCAAGGCTGCTTCCACGCTTTGGAGGCGGTTTTCGGCATCGAGCGCATCTTCGGCGGCAGTGGCATCGTCCTGCAGATGCCGGGCGGCGGCGGTTTCCACATCGGCCGCGTCCGGAAAACTGAGAATGAGCGGCCCAGCGCTGGGGCCGGCCCGTTTGCGGGCCCGCAGCTGCATCAGGCAATGGTTGCGGGCGGTAGTGTGCAGCCACGCCGGAAAGTTTTCGGGCGCGTGGGTGCGCAACACCTTCACCAGGTGCTCGAATAGCTGCATCACGGCGTCCTGCGCGTCTTCGTCGGGCGGCGCGAGGTAGCGGCGGCACACGGCAAAAGCTTCGGGCAAGTACCGGTCGTACACAGTGCCCAGGTCGGCCACCTCGCCGTGCAGCCGGTAGCGGGCCAGCAACTCCTGGTCGGAGAGCGGCGCGACGGCAGCGGGCTTGGAGCGGCGAAAGAACATTCGGCTGGGAAGTTAGGGCAATTTCGGGTGGGGTTGGTTGTTCTGTCAACCCAGGCATGTTGCCGGATGGGGCACCGTCCTGGTTTGCTGGATGCGCGAAGTCCGGGGAAAATAGAGCCTCGGCAGCGCGACTGTAGCGCGGACTTTTAGTCCGCGCCTGCAAGCTGTGGCGCGGGCAACTCGCGGACTGAAAGTCCGCGCTACAGCTTGTCGGGTTCCCGAATTGCCAAGAGTGAGGTGCCCCACGGCTACGCTCAGCAGGACCGTTTTTTCTTTTCGTGTGCAATCAGCCTAGCCGGTGCATCAAGTCAGCAAAAATTCACCTAATCCCTTGCTGCCATGCGAAACCTGCTGTTGTTGCCTTTGCTTGCCGTGTTGGTAAGCCCGCTGCCCCTCGCGGCCCAATCGAAGCGACCTGTTGCACCGGCCACGGCCGCGGCCAACACCACCAAAAACTGGGTGGTCTCGGGCCAAGTGCTCGACAAGGACAGCAACCAGCCCATTCCCGGCGCCACTGTGCTCGTCAAGGGCACCAACTTGGGCACCAGCACCGATGCTCAGGGCCGTTACGCCCTGATGGTGCCCAACGCCGCCAAGGCCGTGCTGCTCTTTAACTTCATCGGCTACATGCCCGTGGAACGGCCCGTGGGAAAAGTCCACACCCTCAACGTGACATTGAAAGCCGACGCCAAGCAGTTGCAAGAAGTAGTGGTGACCGGCACGGCCGTGCAGGAGAAAAGAGAAGTTACGGGTGCTGTATCGACCGTGGTACAAGGCAGCGCGCCGGGTGTGCGGATAAGAGGCGCCGCCAGCAAAAGCAAGTGGAAAGGCGACAGCAACGCGGCGGGCTACGCTGCCACGGCGGCCCCCAGCCCCTATCCGTCCGTCATAATGCCGGCCCGGGCCGAAGCCGGTGCCGGCGACACCTACGCCCACGTGAAGGAAAACGCTTTTTTCACTGCTAAAAACGCGCCACTGAGCACCTTTTCGCTGGACGTGGACAATGCCAGCTATAGCAACGTTCGCCGCTTCCTCAACGAAGGGCAACTGCCCCCGCGCGATGCCGTGCGGGTGGAAGAAATGCTGAATTACTTCCGCTACGACTACGCCGCGCCGCCCGCCACCTCGCCCGACCCCGTGCGCATCAGCACCGAGCTGGCCGTGTGCCCCTGGAACAGCGCCCACCAGCTGGCGCGCATTGGCATTCAGGCCAAAAAAGTGGAAACGGCCAAGCTGCCGCCCGCCAATCTGGTCTTCCTGGTCGACGTGTCGGGCTCGATGAATGGCCCCGACCGCCTGCCGCTGGTGCAGGCCGGCCTCAAGCTGCTGGTAAAACAGCTGCGGCCCCAAGACCGGGTGGCGCTGGTGGTGTACGCCGGGGCCGCGGGCTTGGTGCTGCCGCCCACGCCCGGCTCGCAGTCGCAAGTCATTCTCGACGCCATCGACCGGCTCCAGGCGGGCGGCTCCACGGCGGGCGGCGCGGGCTTGCGCCTGGCTTATTCCACCGCCAAGCAGAGCTTCGTGAAAGACGGCAACAACCGCGTAATTCTGGCTACCGACGGCGACTTTAACGTAGGCGAAAGCTCCGACGCGGCCATGGAGCAGCTCATTGTGGACCAGCGCGAAAGCGACGTCTTCCTTACCGTGCTTGGCTGCGGGCGTGGCAACCTGCGCGAGTCGCGCATGGAGACCCTGGCCGATAAAGGCAACGGCAACTACGCCTACCTCGACAACCTCGACGAAGCCGGCCGTGTGCTGGTGGCACAGTTCGGCGGCACGCTCTTCACCGTGGCCAAGGACGTGAAGCTGCAAATTGAATTCAACCCCGCCCGCGTGGCCAACTACCGCCTGGTGGGCTACGAAAACCGCCTGCTCGAAGCCGAGGACTTTAATAACGACCGCAAAGACGCCGGCGAGCTGGGCGCGGGCCACACCGTCACGGCGCTGTATGAAATTGTGCCCGTGGGTTCCGCTCAGCCCTTGGTCGATGGCCTCAAATACCAAAGCTCGGGGACTTCCGTGGCCAGCAGCTCAGCCGCCCAAAAAGAAGTGCTCACCGTGAAGCTGCGCTACAAACAGCCCCAGGGCAACAGCAGCAAGCTGCTTTCGCAAGCTCTTGGCGGTGCTCCCACGCCCATTGCCAACGCCACGCCTGACTTCCGCTTCGCGGCGGCCGTGGCGCAGTTCGGCATGTTGCTGCGCCAAAGCGAGCAACGCGGCACCGCCACTTGGGCCGCCACCGAAAAACTAGCCACCGACGCCCGCGGCACCGATGCTGACGGCTACCGCGCCGAGCTCGTGCGCCTGGTGCGGCTGGCCGAGGGCCTGAGTGGCAGCGGCACCGTTGGGAAACGGTAAGCTGTAGCGCGGACTTTTAGTCCGCGCGTGAACCACTCCCCCACGCGCGGACTAAAAGTCCGCGCTACAGCAAAAAGGCCCCACCGTTGCAGCGGCGGGGCCTTTCTGATTCATTGTTGCGGGCAAGCTCCACAGAAAAAACTTACGGGCTAACCAAGTTCAGGCTGATGTTGAAATACAGCGGGTTGGTGAGCGTGTTTTCGTAGAGCGACGGCTCCGAGCCCAGCGTGCTTTCACGCTCGCCGGTCACGTTCTGGTTGCGGAAGGCGTCGTTGCGGTAGTTGTAGCGCAGCCCGGCTTGGGCCGACACCCACACGAAGCCTGAGAGTTGGCGCTCGTAGGTGATGCGCGGCTTCAGTTCGCCGCGCCGCAGGTACACTTCGTCGGCCCCGATTTTGCCCAGGTAGTAGGTGTTGCCTTCCAGCTCATAGCCCAGCTTTACCAGGGCCTTGGTGCCGAAGTTGCGGCGCAACTCGGCGCGGGCTGGGAAGATGACCTCGCAGCCCCATTGTGGCGAGAACGTGCGGTTGTAGAGCAGCACCGGAATGTAGAGCAGCTGCCCGGCGCGGTAGGTGCGGCTCAGGCCCAGGCCCCACTGCAGGTTGTCGTTGGGCTTCCAGCCGTAGATGCCCGTGCCGCTGAACGTGAATTGCTCCGTCCGCAAGTCGCCGAAGTTGCGGTAGGTGCCGTTGGCGTCCAGGTTGAGCTGCAGCAGGAAAAACCGCTTGCTGTCGAAGGGATTAAAGATGGTGGTGTTGATGCCCGTGGTGCGCAGCCCCTTGTTGAGCAGCCGGAAGAACGGCGACCGTTCCGGGTTGGCCACGTCCAGGCCGGTGTTCCAGTACGTCAGGCCGATGTTATAGATGAAGTCGTTGCGCGAGATAACCGGCGCATTGAAGGCCAGGCGAATGCCGCGGGCCGCGTCGATGCGGGTGTCCACGCCGGCCGTGCTGGCCGGCTGGGGTCCCACCGTCGTCAGGTCGAAGGGCAGCTGCGCCTCGTAGCCCACCGAAATCAACTTGGTGGGCGTGAGGTAAAGCACCTTTTGGGTGTTGTAGCTGGTGCTGGCGTCGCTGGCGTCGCCAAAGCCTTCAAAGTTGTCGTCGGCGGCCGGGGCCGCCGTACGAGTTGTGTCGGTGACTTGGGCCGCGGCCGGAGCCACGGCTAGTAGGCAAGCCGCGAGCGAAAAATAGATGTATTTCATGCGGAAAATCAGGTGAATAAATAACCAAAATGGGTTTTTCCGGACCGCGGCTAACGAATAGCAGTGGCCGGGGTGTTCAGCAAAGCCCAGTGGCTATTTCTTCACCTGACGCTTCCACACATCGGTCCGCCCGAAGAGCGACACGCCGATGAAGCCGCGCACTTCCAGGGTGTTGGGGTCAACCAGGGTCATCTCGCAGCTGTAGTCGCTGCCGTTTTTGGGGTCGTAAATTTTGCCGCCTTCCCACTTGTTCTCGCCCGCGAACGTGAAGTCGCGCATGTTTTCCAGGCCTTTGAGGGGCGTCTTCTTCTTGCTGTCGTCGGGGTTGTTCACGTCGGTGCGGGGCGTGCCGTCGGGGTTGTTGGGCACTTTCAGCCACACCAGGCGGCCGTAGTATTTATCACCCTTCTTGAAAATCTGTATCATGCCAGTGCCTTCACCGTTTTTCCACACCCCGAGCACCGCGTCCGGATTGGGCGCAGCAGCTTGAACGGAGAAGGCGGCTATGAGGAGGCTAAAGAGCAGGGCGAACCCGAGAAAACGTTTGGTCATGGCGGGAATTTGATAAAAAAGTGAGAGATGAATACAAGCAAAGGTATGCAAGCAGTATATAAATTTATGGCCAGTGTTAAATTAAAAATAAGTTAAATAAAGCTGTTGATTATATGATACTTATGTGGATTTGGTTAGGTGCAGAAGGTCGAAGCGAGGGCTTGGAACGGGAGTGCACTGCGAAAGCGGTGCCATCTGCGGCGCGAGGCCAGAAAGGCCCCACTGCGGTGGCAGCGAGGCCTTTGCATAACCTATTTCGGATGCTTACCCGAGCAATGAATGAACCTATATAAGTGGGATAGTATGGCGGTTAATCCGCTTAAAAGGAGAAGTTGGCGCCTACCTTAATCACCCGGTTCTGGGCATCGAAGCGGTTGCCGGTGTCCAGAGAAGTCAGGCTGTAGTCGTAGCCAGCACTCAGGCCCAGGCCGTTTTCAAACTGGTAGCCCAGGCCACCCACGGCGGCGAAGTCCACCTTGCGCAGCTGGTTCGAGATGTCGAAATCCTGCCGGTAAGCCGAGAAGCCCAGGGCACCGGCTTCCACGCGGGCTTTGCCGCTGACGAGGAAAGAGGCCTGCGGACCGGCGTAGAAGTACAGGCCCGGCGTCACGAACACCTTGGCCAGCACCGGCACGTCCACGTAGGCCAGGCGGGCCGTGCCCGTCACGCTGGCGTTGAGGAAGTCGAGGGCGGGGAAGGGCAGGGTGCCGCGCAGCACGGTGCCTTTTTCGGAGTAGCTGATGCCGGGCTCAATGGCGAAGCTGTTGCCCAGCGGCAGCGTGGCGTACACGCCGGCGTAGAAACCGGGGCGCATTTCCTTGGTGATGGCGCCGTCGGGGGCGTAGCTGGCCAGTTCGGTGAAAGTTTTTACGGCGTCGCCCTGCACGTCGGCCAAGTTGAGGCCGCCGCGAAAGCCGAAGCGCACCGCGGAGTTGCTGCTGGCCGGAACCGTGTTGGCGGGCTGGCGCGAGTAGCTCGGGGCTTTGCGGGCGCTGCTGCCCATGGGCCGGGTGGAGGGGGCGGCCTTGGGGTTGCCGTAGGCGTCGCGGTACACTTGTTGGGCCGAAGCGGAGGTGGTTACCGCAGAAATCAAAAGGCAAGCCACGGCCAGGCCGCCCGAAAGGCGTGAAAATTTCATGACCAAAAAGGTTGGAAGGTGTTGAGGAAACCGACCGCTCAATTCCGGGCTTCAGGCCCGGCTACTGGGCCGATGCAAGGTGTTATTACAAAACCGTGCCAAACCGTATCGAACGGGGCCGAACTCGTTTTTCTGAAAAGCAACTGCCCCGGCCAATAAGCACATTTTACCGATTAACAGCTACAGGAAATAGACCGACTGACCAAGACCAAAACGTAGCAGGTGTTTTCGTTGTCAACACGACCAGAAAAAACCGTTAGAAATTGAAAAAGAGGCATATTTGGCCCATGAACAAATTGCTCACACTTGGGCTCTTGGCGTGCCTACTGGGCCACGAAGCCGCCGCGCAGAGCCGCCCATCGCTGATTCCTAACCTGCCCTCCGATAGCCTCACGCACCGCATAAAATTTGTAGGAGTGGTGGCCGTGCCGGGGGCTTCGGCTGCCGAGTTGCAGGCGCGTGCCCGGGAGTGGCTGGCCCTCACGTTTCAGGACGCGCGAGAGGTTGTGCAGCTCGACGATGCGACCCGCGGCGTGCTCATTGGGCGCGGCTATACTCGCACAATAGATGACCCCGCTATCAAAAAAAATTCCTCCACCGAACCGCTCTCCTTCACCCTCCGGTTGGACTTCCGCGACGGCCGCTACCGCTACGAGGTATTTGATTTGGGCCGGCCGGTATCTTCCTCCGGCGCGAGCGAGCTGACCAGCCAATT
The DNA here is from genome assembly GCF_036388155.1 of Hymenobacter sp. Lineage (NCBI taxonomy): Bacteria > Pseudomonadati > Bacteroidota > Cytophagia > Cytophagales > Hymenobacteraceae > Hymenobacter > Hymenobacter sp. The sequence continues at coordinate 14,060 of NZ_DASVSI010000017.1, forward strand.
TAGTGATTTCGCTGATTGGCAATTCGGTGGCCTGGCCACTGTGGCGGCCAGTCGTCGGCAGGAGCTTTTCCAGCCCGACCTCTCAATGTACCCCACTGCCACTAACGTGGCCGAGCAATACGGCCGGCGCTGGCCAGATTGGAGCGTGATAATTACCAAAACGGTGATGCAGCTGATGAATTCTCTGCGTCAGCACGAAACGGCCAAACCGGCCAAGTGGTGACCCTGCAGCAGCAGTACCCAAAGCAAAAAGCCGGACCACTCCGCAGGAGTGACCCGGCTTTTTGCCGTAGCTAAAATGCCCGGCGAGGCTACTCGCGCACTACCTGGCGGCTGCTGGCTGGGCCAGTCGGAGGCGTAAGGCGCAGCACGTACAGGCCCGAAGCCAGCCCGCGCAGGTCCAGCGTTTGCCGCAAGGCGCCGGCCGGAGCCTTGAAAGTTTGCTGGCGCACGGGGCGGCCCAGCACGTCCAGTAGCTCGATGCGCACCGGGCCAGCCGTGGCCAGGTCAGCGGCCACGGTCACTAGGTCGGTAGCAGGGTTGGGGTAGGCGTCCCAGGTGGGCGCATCGCGGCGGTTCAGAACGGCCGTGGCCAGGAATACGGTGGTGGTGGCCGTGTTGGTGCGCACGGGGTCGTTGTAGTCAAAGAAAATGTCGGCTTCGTTGGGCACAATGTCGCCCAAGGCCAGGGTGGTGCGGGGCCGCACCCGGAACCGCACGAAGCCCTGCGAACGGATGACGTCCTGGGTGCGGTGAGGCAGCTCAATGTTGCGGAAGCGCACCGTGAGCAGCCCGCGCCCCGACAAACTCCACATGCAGTTGTGCGACTGCGCAATCAATTCCATGGTGCCCAGGTTCAAGCGGGTGTGGTCCAGCGTGTCGGTGATGACGACGGTGAAGGCCGTGTCGGTGCCCATGTTTTGGAAGCGAATGGTGTAGTCAAGCGGCAAACCGGCCGCTACTTGGGCTGGAGTCAGGCGCGAATGGTTGACGGTGATGTCGTTGGGGTCGAAAGAGCCCGTCACGGTTTGCAGCGCCGTGGCGCTGTTGTCGTCGAGCGTGGCATCGCCCGTCAGGGGCGCGGTGGCCGTGGAGCTGAGCTGCGTGCCCAACGCAATGTTGGTGGGCAAGCTGAACATCACGTCAAAATCACGCCGCCCAAACGGGGCCAGGTTGGCGTAGGTCCACGTCACGGTTTGGCCGGCGCGGCTGCCGTTGAGGGTGCTGCTCACGTACAGCAGGCGGCTGTCCAGCGTGACGGCAGCAGTTCCGTTGGCTACCGTCGTCGTGCCCACGTTTTCCACCGTCAGGCGGTAGCGCGCGGTGAAGCCCGGCCGCGCCGCGCCGTAGGGCGTGAGCGTGACGCGCAAGTCGGCTTGGTTGGCCAGCGGCCGAATGCCGAAATGCTTGGCCGAATCGAGGCGGCCGTAGCCGGCAAAGCTGCCGGTGTGGGTGCCGCTGGCCGGCTGCGACAACGTGTAGTGGACCGGCACCTGCGGCAGCCCGGCAGAGTAAGTCCCCGAGCCCGTGAACAGTTCGTAGCTGCCCGTGGCGCTGGTGGTAGCCACCAGCGAAGAGCTGGCTTGAGCGGCCTGCACCACCACCGGAACCGGGAACGGGCCTTCGCCGGCGTCGCGCACGCCGTTGCCGTTCTGGTCGAGGTAGAGGCGGCCGGCCACGGTGTTGTGCTGCGTGCCGATGCGCGTGACGATGACGCCCGCCCCTATCACAGTCTGAGCACCAAACTGTACCACGGGCTGCCGACGCAGCGTGTCGTTGCTGATTTGGCTGGTGTAGTACACGTTGCCTCGGCCGTCGAGGCCAACGCCTGTCCCGTACACGTAGCGCATGGCATTAGAGGCCGCACCCGGCACGGCGTCGTTGGCCACCCATTGTTCCTGGCCCAGGCTGTTGAAATGCACCACGTTGGAAACCGCGTTCAGCACCAGGCTACCAATGCGGGTGCGGAAGCGAGCCGAACCATAAGGAAACCCGTCGGCCAATACGGTCACGTTGCCCGCGCCGTCCACGGCTATCTGCCGGCCGGCCGCGTAGCTCGTTGTGTCGCTCTGCTCGGTGCGTCGCCATTGCTCGGCGCCCGCGCTGTTGTATTTGGCCACGCCGATGCCGCTGGCAAGGAAGCCTTGGGGGTTCAGGGTATAAAAAGCCCCCGTCACGTAGTAGTTGCCGGCGGCGTCGGCCGTGGCCGCGTTCATTATACCGATGGGCAAAGGCCGGCTCCATTGCAGGGCGCCGCTGGCGTCCACGCTGGCCACGAAGTTGCTGCCCTGCTGGCCACCGGTTTGCACGGGGGTGGTACCCGAGTGAAAGTAAAGCGAGCTTTGGAACCGACCCAGCACCAGCACGCCCCCGCCCGGCTTGGGGCCGAGGCCGCTGAAGCCCGTAAGGCCTATGCCCCCGTTGGGCGCGCCTACCGCGCGGTCGCCCCGTAGCTTGCGCAGCCATTGCACCACGCCGGCGCCGTTTACTTGAACCAGGGAAAGGGAAGTGCTGTCGAGGCCGAAGCCGCCGATTTGGCTGGTGTTATTGTTGGCTTTGCCGGCGATGTACAGGTTGCCGAGGTGGTCGGTGGCCAGCGTCAGCAACGCGAGCGCCGGTCGCAAATTGCTCCACAGCAATGTGCCCGTGGGCGAGCATTTGCCATAGAAAAAGGCGTTCGGCCCGCCGCCGGGCACCGGGGTGCCGTCCCAGGTGGCGCCGGGCAGCAACTGGCCCGACAGGAAAAGGTCGCCAGTAGCGGGGTTTACCTTCAAACCGCCTTGGTCGAAAGACAAGCCCCGCATCGGCTTGGCCCAGGCCACGTGGCCGGTGGAGTCGAATTTTACCAGCAGGTCGGCGGCGCCGGTGGCGGTGTAGCGCTGTCCGCCCACCCGCACGCTGTCGCGGAAGCCAACGGAGGCGTAGGTATTGCCGGCTAGGTCCGTGGTGGTCGCCTGAGCGTACCGTTGCGGAAATTCGCGCAGGGTGCGAACCAGCTGAGCCCACTCAAAAGACTGGCCAATGGAGGGGCCCGTGCCCGGTGTCCCTTGAGCCGCCGCCGGCCGCATCCCGGCTACTAGCAGGCACATTACCAGCAAGGCGTAGCGTAAAAATTTCATAGGTGAAAAAGGAAAATTGGTGAGACAAATGCGCCCGGTTGGTGCTTGCGCGAAACCTCCGTTGCCCCCGGCCGGAGCGCGGCACCGCGTTCAACTAGCCAGACCAGCAAGTCCGCGAAAAGGCTGCTGTCTCATGGAAATATTTATTTATAACCCGAAACGCACGCCGAACATCATGCCCGTGGCGGTAGGCTGCTGCCGCAGCCCGGTTTCGGACCGGTACACGGACAAGGCCTGCCAGCGTATGCTGGGCGCTACGCTCACGCTCAGTCGGTTAGTCAGGGCGTAGTTCAGCGCCAGGGAGCCCGCCAACGACATGTTCAGTGGCCGGAAGGGCCCGCTGCCGGCCCGGATTTTCTCCAGGCGGAAGGTCTCGCCGTCGTCCGTCACCACCTGCGTGCCGCCCAGGAAAAACTGGAACTGCGCGCCCGCGGCCACGTCGGCCCACCAGCGGCCAGGCCCCGTGGTGAGGCGGTAGCGCAACAGTACCGGCACCGTGAAAAAGCGGTAATTGGGCTGGTAGAGCCGGTTGCTGATGGTTTCCTTCTTGCTGATGAGGGGCGTGACCGTTTTGCGGACCGAATGGGTGCTGTCGCGCTGCACCGTGGTGGTAAACACGGTGTCTTGCCGAGCCACGTACACGGTGTCGTAGCGCAGCACCTGGCCGCTGCTATTAAACACCGGCGAGAGCTGCGGAATTTGCAGAATGCGAATGGAATAGGTGCGGTTGGTAGAGGTGTAGAAGCTGGTGGTGCGCGTGGTAGTGGTGTCGTACTTCACGCTGATTTCCGTGTTCTTGTTGGTGATGCGCAAGTCGGCCCCGAAGGTGCTGTAGCCCACCCCGGCGCCCACATTCAGGCGTTCCGTGAGGCGGTACTCCGCCAGCAGGGCCGCGCTGTAGCCCACGCGGCCGGTTTCGTGGTTGCGGCGCAGCGCGGTGAGGCTGTCGCCTTCGGGGCCTTGCAGGTTGAGGGTGTTGCGCTCAGGCGTGGCCGAAAGCAGCAGGCTCCAACGCCGGCTGAGGGGGCGCACCCGGGCCGTGTCCAGAGCGGGCTTGTTGGCGGCTGTTGCCACCGGCAGTGGCGTACCGGGCAGGTCGCCTAAGGCCAGCAAGGTGCTGTCGGTGCGGCGCTGCAGGCGCAGGAGCTCGGCGCGTTCGGCGCGAAGGGTGGCCAGCAGGGCGGCGTGGCTGCCAGCCGGCGGGGTGCCGGGGGGCAAGGTGCTGATGCTGGGCAGCTGCGTCAGGGTTTGGCGTTCCAACGCCACCAGCGTTTGAAGCGTGGCGGGTACAGAAACCGGGGCGGGCTCAACGGTCGCGCTTTCTGCCGAAACGGCTGGTGTGGCAGCGGCTGTCACCACTTTTTCAGTGGCGCGAGAAGGGGCCAGCGTCTGCTTCGCCGCTCGCGGGGTGGGTTCCGCCAAGGCCGAAGCTGCTACGCCCGTGGTTAGAGGTTGCCGGGTTTCAGACGAAGTAGCCGCACGTTGCCGCTGCCGGTTAGCCGTTATTTGGCGTAGTAGCGCTTGGTAGCGTGAAACCGTGAGGGTAACCGAAGGCCGGCCCGAGGCAAGACGGCGCGCCGCTTGGGGCGCCTCGGCCAGGCGGGCAGCTGCCCCGGCCAGCTCAGCCGGAACGGCGGCCGACGTTGCCCCGCTTTTCACGGATGGCTTCCGGGCGACTTCGCGCGGCACTGCTTGCGTGGCTTTGGTGAAGCCTTCGCCGTGCGGCAGCAACCAGCCCAGCAGGCCCGCCAGCAGCGCCGTGAGCCCAACTAGCAGCGGCAGCGGCACCGGCCGACGCACGCGCATCAGCGGGGAGGGGGGCGGGGCAATGCGCTGCTCAATGCCGGTCCACACGCGCCCGTCGGGCGTTAGGTTGAAGTCCTCAAACTTGGTGCGCAGGCTCTGGTCGAGACGGTTTTCTTCCGGTTCTTCCATCATAATTTCAAGTAGTTGGCCTGCTGCTGGTGCAGGAGGTGAAGTTGTTTGCGGGCCTTGCTGAGCTGGGCTTTCGAGGTGCTCACCTGAATGCCCAGCAGCTCCGCGATTTCGCCGTGGTTGTAGCCGTCCACGGCGTAGAGGTTGAGCACCAGCCGGCAGCCGTCGGGCAGTTGCTCCATCAGGGCCAGCACCTCGGCCACGCCCAGGCGGTCGAAGGCGTCGGCGTCGGCCGCGAAGGGCTCGGGCACGTCGTCGAGCAGCAATTGCTGGCGCCGGTGCTGGCCGCTTTGCCAGTGGTTGAGGGCCGTCGTGACCACGATGCGGCGCACCCAGCCCTCAAAAGAGCCTTCGGCCCGAAACTCACCCAGCCGAGTAAAGACCTTCACAAAAGCATCCTGCAGAATGTCTTCGGCTTCGGTGAGGGAGCGCACGTAGCGCCGCGCCACGCCCAGCATGGCGGGGGCGAAGCGGGCATACAGCGCCCGTTGCGCCGCCGGTTGTTGGCGTTGGCAGGCAGCAAGAAGCAGGGTCAGCTCCGTAGAAAGGGGCATTCGGGCAGGTAGGACAGCAAGGCGCGGCCGGGCGCTGCCCGTCAGACAAGGTAACCCGCAAAAAGGCTGCTGAGCTTAACCGAATTTTTTGTGCTTTTAGTCAGCACGATGTAGAGACGCGTATTCGCGTCTCGGCGGCCGCGCCAGTTGAAAATGCGCACGTCATCGTTCAACGCCGAGCCGCGAAGGGTCGCGTCTCTACAACATCCCAAACACAACTACTCCACCTTGGCCCGGTTGAGCAGGCGCAGCAGCACGCCGTTGGTCCACCCAAAACCGTCTTGCAGCGGGTACTCGCCGCCGCCCGCGCGGCGGTTGGGGTGCACCACGTCGTACTTCTCCAGCAGTTGGCCGGTTTGGGTAAACACGCGCTGGTTGAGGCTCACCCAGCGGCGGGCGACGGTGTCGGCCAGCGCAATCTGCTTGTAGCGCGTAAGGCCCTCAACGGCCAGGTATTGGAGTGGGGCCCACGCGTTGGGGGCGTCCCACTGCTGCGCGGTTTCGCTGAGGGTGGTAACGAGGCCGCCCGATTTGAGAAAGCTGGTTTTCAACACGGCGCCCACCCGCGTGGCCTGCGCCGACGACGCCAGCCCAAACGCCAGCGGAAACACGCCCGCCAGCGTGCGCACCGTGGAGCGCTGGCGCAGCAGCCAGTTGTAGTCCTGAAACCAGCCCGCCTTGGTGTCCCAGCTCAGGGCCAGCAGGGCCGCTTTGCGCTGGGTGGCCTTGGTGGTGAACAGGCGGGCCTGGGCGCTGAGGCCGGCCGCGCGGCTGGCCTCGGCAATGGTCATTTCCAGGTTGTAGAGCAGGCAGTTCAGGTCCACGGGCACGATGTTGGTGGTTTGGATGGTACCCAGCCCGCCGCCGGGCTTGAACCAGCGGCTGCTAAAATCCCAGCCCGACGCGGCCGCGGCCCGCACGTGGCGGTAGAACTGCGCCGGGGGCTGTTTGCTGCCCTTGGCGGCCTCCACGTCCTTGGCGTACGATTCTTCGCGGGGCTGGTCGCTGTCGTCCCAGTAGCGGTTGAGCACGGCGCCGTTGGGCAGGCGCACCACGCGGCGGGCCGCCGTGCCCGGCTTCAGCTGCTCGGCGCCCTGCATCCAGTAGCGGTATTCGGCTTCGAGGGCGGCGCGGTAGCGCAGCAGCTCGCCGTTGCCGCGGTCCTGGGCCAGCAGCGTGACCATGCTGGCAAAAAACGGCGGCTGCGAGCGCGTGAGGTAGTAGGTGCGGTTGCCGTTCGGAATGAAGCCGTAGCGGCTTATCAAAAAGGCGAAATTGTCGGTGATGTCCTTCAGCAGCTGTCCTTTGCCGGCTTCCGACAAGCCCAGCATGGTGAAGTAGGAATCCCAGTAGTACACCTCGCGGAAGCGGCCGCCGGGCACCAAATACGGCTTGGGCAGCGGCAGCAGCGACCGAAACGCCGCCAAGGAATCGGTGGGGTCAGCGGCCGGCGCGGCGGGCCGGGCCAGCACCGTCCACAGCGTGTCGAGGTGGCGCTGCAAGCCGGCTTGCACGTTGCTCTTGAAAGGCACGCCGCCGTCGGCGGGCAACTCGAAATGAGCCGTCACAAACTCTTTCAGCTGAAAGCCGGGCTTGCTTTTTTCGAGGCGCCACGCGGCCAGGATGACGGCGGGCGACTGCTTGGGCGCGGCGTCTACGAAGGTCTTGCCGTCGGCAAAAACACCGCCCAACTGCACCGCCTCAAACAAGCCGGGAAACAGCTGCCGCGGCGAAGCGGGTTTGGCCAGCGCGGCCGGTGGGGGTGGCGTGGTGGGCTTTGCCGTGACAGTTGGTGCCGCGGGCTCCGTTTGGGCAATGCCCGGGAGCGGCAGCGCGGCCAGCAACCCCAGAAAGTAGCAGAAGTATCGATGTAGCATGAGCAGCAAAAAAGGAAGTCGGCGGGGAGTTGAGCGAAGGGCTGACTTGCTTACGTGACTCGTGCGTTTTCGCTCCGCCTCAGCCGTAAGTTAACCACGGGTAAGGTGCTGAAGTTGTCGCCGGCGCAGAAAGAAAGCCCTGGCCCGACACTGGCGCCCAGACAACTTCATTCGTTCTGCAAAAAGAGGGTGCTATGGCACGCGGCAACAGCACATGAACGCACGCTTTGTATTTCAGAACAACCGTGCTGATTGTTGCTAAGCTCCCTCGCCTTGCCTGTCGTGCTGAGCTGGCGAAGCATCTTATCACGTTCCGACGAGACGTTTCAAGGCAATAAGTCGCTTCGTGTTTCAGCATGGCAGACGACTGGAATACACCCCACGTGAGGCCCCAGCTACACTAGCCGTGACAGTCTTTGGTGTTGGAGAGCTCAATCAAATGATTCAAGCAAAGCAGGTGAAAAAAATGGCAATTGTCACCAAAAACTAAAGACTTAGTCTATAAACTAAAAATTTAGTTATACGTTTGTGAAGTATCCGCTCCACCACCAATTGCCTCCCCATGGACCCTGCTTTCCCCGAACTCACCCGCGCCGAAGAACAAGTAATGCAGGTGCTGTGGCGCCGCGGCCCCTCGTTCGTGAAAGACGTGCTGGCCGAGCTGCCCGCGCCTCAGCCGGCCTACAACACCGTTTCCACCATCATCCGCATTTTGGAAACCAAGGGCTTTGTCGACCACGAAGCCTTTGGGCGCACGCACCGCTACTTCGTGCTGGTGGCGCAGGACGACTACCGCCGCTTTTCGCTGCGTAAGCTGCTGGGCGGGCATTTCGGCAACTCGTTCGGCCGTTTGGTTTCCTTTTTCGCGAAGGAAGAAAACCTCGACGCGGCCCAGCTCGACGAAATCCTCCGGCACGCTTCCCAACCCCAAAGCCAAGACGACCATGAACCCAACCGGCCTGCTTAATTGGATGCTGCTCAGCACGGTGCTGCTGGGACTATGGTGGCTGTGCTACCGCTTGGCGTTGCGCCAGGAGCGCGGCTTTGCGTACAACCGCGTGTTTCTGGTGCTGGGGCCGGTGCTGGCCGCAGGCCTGCCGCTGCTCCCCGTGGCGTGGCCCACGGGCTGGGGCGCCGCGCCGGCCGCCCTGCCCAGCGTGGCCACGGTGCTGCTGCCCGCCGCAACCATTGGCGCCGACACAACTCCAGCGGCCGAAGGCGCTGGGTGGCCCTGGCTGGTGGTAGCCTACGCGGCGGGCGTGCTGCTCCTACTGGCGCGACTGGCCCTCGACCTGGGCCGCCTGTGGCTGAGCACGCGCCACCTACCCCGGGAGCCCGCCGACGGCTACGCGCTACTGCGTACCCGCGGCCAGTTGCCCACCAGCTCTTTCGGCCGCCTAGTGCTTTGGGACGATACCCTGCCGCTCAGCCCCGCCGAAGCCAGCCAAGTGCTGCGCCACGAGCTGGCCCACGTGCGCCAAGGCCACACCTACGACCGCCTGCTGCTGGAGCTGCTCCGCGCCGCGCTGTGGTTCAATCCCTTCGTGCATTTGTGCAGCCGGGCGCTGGCGCTCACCCACGAATACCTCGCCGACGAAGCCGCCCTGCAGTCGGAAGCGGCGCCGTTCTCAGCTACCCGTTCCTACGCTCACCTATTGGCCCGGCAAGTGGCCAACCGCCTCGGTTTCTCTGTCCCGCTTGCGCACACCTTCTCCCATTCCCAAACCTTACGTCGCATTGCCATGATACAGAAAACCTCCCCCGTTCGCCGCTGGAAGCAGTGGCTGGCGCTGCCGCTCGTGGCCGCGTCGTTGTTTACCGTTGCCTGCGAGCAGCGCAACGAGGCGGTAACGCCCGCACCTAGCGCTTCGGCCCAAGACAGCAAGCCTGAACCTCCGCCACCGCCTCCCGCGCCTGTAGCACCAAATGCTCCGCCGGCCGTGCCTCAAGAGGGTCAGGTGTATACCTATGTCGAGCAATTGCCGCAATTGCCTGGTGGCGGCGGCACCCGAGCCATTGTGGAATATATCCAAAGCCGCCTCGACTATCCTAAACTGCCTGCTGCCGAGCGAGTTGACGGCACTGTGTTCGTGCAGTTCGTAGTGGATGCAAAGGGCGTGGTCCAGTCTACTTCGGTAAACATAGTGAAAGGACTCACTGCGCCTTATGATAACGCCGTAGCGAAAGCCGTACTGCAACTGCCGCGTTTCATACCTGGCAACCAGGCTGGCAATCCCGTGGCGGTCAGCTTCACGGTCCCGATTCGATTTGCGAAAAAAGCTCCGGCCAATACCGTTGGCTGGCGGCTGTTCAACTCATACGGCGGCTGGGAGCCCAAATTAGTCCCTACCGGCTGTTAACCGGTTTGTGCCCGCGATTCAGATAAAAAAGTTAGACGAGAAACCGCTTGAAAAGCCACGGCCCGCGCCGGGGCCTTTCTGCATTAGGCGCTGCGGCAACCGCCCAAAAGGGGTTAACTTGCGGACAGTATTGCCCGCCTTCTAATCCGTTTTTGTTCAGTGCAGTTTTCCTTTTTACCGCGCCGCGCCGTTGTGGCCGCCTCTTTGGGCTTGCTGGCCGCCACCAGCTTTTCCGCTTGTAAAACCAGCCCCAATGAGGGCGAAAAGGGCGGGGCTGCCACCGACAGCGTCGCCGCCAAGCCCGCGCCCGTCGACACCATCAAGCTGAAAGCCATGGCCATGCGCCGTGACTCGCTCAAGGCCGACAGCATTGCCAAGAAAAACGGGCAGCTGCCGGGCGCCATCTTGCCGGGCCACCGCATCGTGGCATTCTATGGCAACATCCGCTCGAAGGGCATGGGCATTCTGGGTCGCGAGCCCAAGGAGCAGATGTTCCGCAAGTTTGCCGGCGTGCTGAAGGAGTGGCAGGCCGCCGACCCCAGCATCCCGGTGCAGGCCGCGCTGCACAACGTGACCATCACGGCGCAGGGCACGGCTGGCAAGGACGGCAAATGGCGCCTGATGAACTCCAAAGCCACCATCGAAGAGGTGTTGAGCTGGGCCAAGGAGCACAACTGCCTCCTGTTTCTGGACGTGCAGCCCGGCCACAGCACCTTGCAGGCCGAACTGCCCAAGCTGGAAGAGTACCTCAAAGACCCCATCGTTCACCTGGGCATCGACCCCGAGTTTTCGCTCTCTACCATGCCCGGCGTGCGCCCCAACCAGCGCATCGGCACCCTCGACGCCAAGGACGTGAACTTCACCGTGAACTTCCTGGCCCGCATTGTGAGCGAAAACAAGCTTCCGCCCAAGGTGCTCACCGTGCACCGTTTCACGCGGAAGATGATTTCGAACTACAAAAACATCAAGCTCGACCCGCGCGTGCAGATTGTGATGCACATGGATGGCCACGGCGACCCCGTGCTGAAGAAGGACTCATACGATGCCTACATCAAGGCCGAGCCGGTGCAGTACACGGGTTTCAAACTGTTTTACGAGTACGACGCCCGCCCCAAGCCCCACCACATCATGACCCCCGCCGAGGTCATTGCCCTCACGCCTTCGCCGCTCTACATTCAGTACCAGTAGCGGTGAGGGGTGAAATGGTGAGGTGTGAAGTATGAAGCCGTCATTGCGAGCGGAGCGAAGCAATCCTTCCTCTCTTTAGCGACCAGCCAGATAATGTGAAAAGCCCCGGCACTATGCAGTGCCGGGGCTTTTTCATTGGGCTTTGTTACAATAAGGGGCTAGTCGCACGGAGAGGAAGGGTTGCCGCGGCTGCGCCTCGCAATGACAGGTGCTCGCCATTTCACCCCTCACCACATCAGTGGGCGTCCATGCTGATTTTGCCGGTCACTTTAACCCGTTTGATGAGCAGCACCAGCGGCAGGCAGGCGAGGAAGAACAGGCCGAGGCCGGAGAACACCTGCGCGTAGGTGATGATGGAAACCTGCTTCATCAGAATGCCTTCGAGGGCGGCGTAGGCTTGGCGCTGGGCCTGGTCGAAGGAGAAGCCGCGGGCCATGAAGTTCTGGGTGAAGGCCTGCAGTCGTTGCACCGTTTCGGGGTTGTAGAGCGAAATGTGGGGCAACATGCCCACCCGGTTTTGCGCAATGCTGCGCTCCAGGTACGTGCCCACAATGGCCACGCCGAACGAGCCGCCGAGCTGGCGAATCATGCCGGTGAGGCCCGCGGCCTGGCCCGCGTCCTTGCCCTGCAAACCCGCCAGGCTCATGGTGGTGATGGGCAGGAAAATCAGGCCCAGGCCCACGCCGCGTACCATGAGGGGCCAGAAGAAGTCGCTTTCGCCGGCGGTGGGCGAAATGCGCGCCGCCATCCAAAACGTGAAAAAGAAGAAGATGGTGAAGCCCGCCGGAATCATGTACTTCTGCGAAACGCCGGCTTGCAAAGCCCGCCCGATGAGCGGCATCATGAAGCCCGAAGCCAGCGCGCCGGGCAGCAGCAAGTAGCCCGTTTGAGCAGCCGAGAAGCCCAGGATGCGCTGCGTGAAAATGGGGAACACAAACACCGACGCAAACAGGCCGAAGCCCAGCACAAACGATAGGAAAGCACCCACCGCCAAGTTGCGGCTCTTGCCGAGCACGCGCAGGTCCACAATGGGCTGCTTGGCCGTGAGCTCGCGCCAGATGAAGCCAACGATGCCGATGACAGAGAGCACCACAAACGTGTTGATGTAGGCGCTTTCAAACCAGTCCTCGGTTTCGCCCTGCTCGAGCACGAGCTGCAAGGAGCCCACGCCCAGAATCAGCAGGAAAATGCCGGCCCAGTCGATTTCGCGCAGGGGCCGCGGAATAGCATTCTTGATGCGCTCGGGGTCGCGGATGAAGGCGAGGGTAAAGATGGCCGCCATGATGCCCACCGGCACGTTCACATAGAAAATCCAGGGCCAGTCGTAGTTATCCACAATATAGCCGCCCAGCGTGGGGCCGATGGTGGGGCCAATAATGACGCCCATGCCGAACAGGGCCTGGCCCAGCGGCAATTGCTTGGGCGGGAAGGTATCAATGAGAATAGCCTGCGATGTGGCCATCAGTGCGCCGCCGCCGATGCCCTGGATGAAGCGGAAAGCCACCAGCTCCCAGAGGTTGGTGCTTTGGCCGCAGGCCATGGAGGACAGCGTAAACAGCACCACGGAGAAGAAAAAGTAGTTTTTGCGCCCGAACTGCTCGGCCAGGAAG
>NZ_DASVSI010000018.1:0-29687 GCF_036388155.1 Hymenobacter sp.
CCGCATTGAGCGGCTCATGGGCCGGCTCAAGCAGTTTCGCCGCCTGGCCACGCGCTACGACAAAACCGCCAGCAGCTACCTCGGCTTCGTGCACTTCGTCTGCGCCTTACTCTGGCTTCGCTAATTGTCCGTACAACCTAGTCGGCACGCGTCACAGACGCACGCCAGCGCCCGCCCTGCCATTCTTCATTCCTCATTCAATTAGTTAGCCCGTAGTTAGCCCGGCAGCTCCCCGCCAGGGCCACCTACATCCTGGCCCCGGGCCGGCGAATAGTGCCGGTGCAGCCACCGGCTGAGGCCGCTGAGGCCGGGCAGCAACACCCGCTCGGTGATGTTGGCCTGGTCGAGTTTGTCGCGAACTTCCCACTTGAGCTCAGCGGGGATGATGATGCGGAAATACAGCTCAGGGCGTTCTTGGAGCCAGTCGTGCAGTACGCTTTGGGCCGTGCTCATCAGCGAAAACAAGGCGTATTGGTGCACAATGCGGGCGTCTAGGCTCGGCGGCTCCAGGAACAGCACGTAGGGCTCGGTTTGCAGCTCTTCCAGCTCGCGCAGACTGCTGCTCACGGGTTGAAGCAGCTCGGAGGTAAATACGTTGGAGCCTTCCAGCTTCAGCACTTGGCGCAGGCGCTCGGGCAGGTGCTCGGCAGCTTTTACGTAGTTCAGGGCCCATACTATGCCGTCTTCGTGATAAGCTTCGAGGTCGTCGGTGGCGAAGTGCAAGGCCACGTAGGGCGAGTAGGTCCAGTCGAGCAGGCGGGTGGGCAGGCCGTGGTGTTGGGCCAGCGCGAGCCAGTCCCAGGTGGTGCCGCCTTCGGTCGGCAGGGTGGTGTCGTGGGCGTACTTGCGGAAGTTGCGCAGCAAGTGGTGCTCCAGGTGGTGGTATTGGCCCCCGAGGCGTTGCAAGCTGGTGTCGAGGCGGTAGAGGTGCGAGCGGCTGCCCCGGTAAACGAACGGCGAGCGAAACCGCCCGATGCGCCCGTCCCAGGTATTTTGGAAAAGCAACCGTTGTAGGTCTTCCCAAGAGTTGGCGCGATGGTCGTTGACAGAAAGGGGCATGAAGGGAAAAAGAGGTGGACCCACAAGAACGGTAAACTTGCCCCTTTTGATAACGCGGAGCTTATCAGGGCAGTCGGCAAGCAGTTGTCGAATTATAAGCAAACGGCCTGCTTTCCGCTTGATTTAAAGCGAAAAGCAGGCCTTCTGAGTTACTCAGCGGCGCCGCTACTCGCCGGCGGGAAAATCGGCGGCGTCGCCCATTTCGGCGTATTGCTCCAGCTCTTTGGTGAGGGCCGAAAATTTATCGCGGGCGCCTTTCACGGCGGCTTTGCCTAGTGGCAGGTGCAGGGGCGGGTTTTCCATCTGCACCACGTCGTACATGGCGTGGGCGGCGCGCACCGGGTCGCCGGGCTGCTTGCCGCTGTAGCCCTGAATCCCGCGAATGTTCTCGCCCACCGTGGCCTGGTAATCGTCGATGCTGGTGTTGGCAATGGTGGCCGACTCGCCGGCCCACTTGGTGCGGAAGCCGCTGGGCTCAATGTTGGTAACCTTGATGCCGAGCGGGCCCACTTGCTGGCTCAGGCTCTCGCCGATGGCTTCGAGCGCAAACTTGCTGGCGTTGTAGATGCCCACGCCGGGGAAGGTTTTCAGCCCGCCGATGCTGGTAATGTTGAGCACGTGCCCCGACCGGCGCTCGCGTAAGTGCGGCAGCACGGCGCGCAGCACGTGCAGCGCCCCGAACACGTTCACGTCGAACTGCCGGTGCACTTCTTCGGCGGGCACTTCTTCGATGCTGCCCATGGAGCCGTAGCCGGCGTTGTTCACCACCACGTCGAGGTGGCCGAAATGGGCAATGGCGTCGGCCACGGCGGTTTTCACTTGAGATTCATTGGTCACGTCGCACACCACGCCAAACGTGCGGCCGGCGTCGCGGGCCGTGAAGTCGGCGGCTTGCTCGGGCTTGCGGAAGGTGGCGGCCACGCGGCCGCCTTTTTCAAGAATATGAGTGGCCAGGGCTTCGCCGAAACCGGACGAGGCCCCGGTGATGAACCAAGTTTGGGAGGTGGAATCAGCCATGAGAATTGCAGTGAGATGAGTGCCGCATAAGACGCGGCAGCGCCCCGAATTGTTTGGGCGGCCCACCAAAACGGCTTCGGAAGCAATGAAAGCAAAAGAATAACAGCCCGACGGGTTGATAACTGGCCCGTAACCCAACTTCTCGCCGTAACTTTGACTGGCAAAAGGTCCCAACCCCCAACCCCTTTTGCCATGGCGGATTCCGCAACCCCCAAAATTGCCTTCGAGGCCCTCACCTACGACGACGTACTGCTCTTGCCAGCGTACTCCGAGGTTTTGCCCCGAGACTGCGACACCGGCACCCGCCTCACCCCCAACATCCGGCTGCACACCCCGCTGATTTCGGCGGCCATGGACACCGTCACGGAGTCGGACATGGCCATTGCGCTGGCCCAGGAAGGCGGCCTTGGCATCATCCACAAGAACATGTCCATCAAGGCGCAGGCCGAGCAGGTGCGCCGCGTGAAGCGCAGCGAGTCGGCCCTGATTCAGGACCCGTTCACCCTGACGCCCACCGCCACCCTCGCCGACGCCCGCCAGCTGATGCGCAAGCACAACATCGGCGGCATTCCCGTGGTCACCGACGACCGGCTGCTGCAAGGCATCCTCACCAGCCGCGATTTGCGTTTCGAAGCCGACCTGACCCAGTCCGTCACCACGGTCATGATTCCGCTGGCCCGCCTCGTGACCGCCCCCGCCGGCATCGACCAAGCCAGCGCCGAACAGCTGCTCACCGACAGCAAAGTGGACAAGCTGCCGCTGGTGGATACCGAAGGCCGCCTCGCGGGCCTGATGACGTACAAAGACATTCGGAAGCGCCGCCGCGCCCCGCACGCCAGCAAAGACGGCCAGGGCCGCCTGCGCGTGGGGGCCGCCGTCGGCGTAACCGCTGACTTGCTGCCCCGTGTGGCCGCGCTGGTGGAAGCCGGCGTCGACCTCGTCAGCCTCGACACCGCCCACGGCCACTCCAAAGGCGTGCTGGACGCCGTGCGCGCCATCAAAGCCGCCTACCCCAAGCTCGACGTGATGGCGGGCAACGTGGCCACCGCCGCCGGCGCCAAAGCCCTGGCCGAAGCCGGGGCCGACGTGGTGAAGGTGGGCGTGGGCCCAGGTTCCATCTGCACCACGCGCATCATTGCCGGCATTGGCGTCCCCCAGCTGTCGGCGGTGCTCGAAGCCGCTCGGGGCTTGGAAGGCACCAGCGCCACGCTGGTAGCCGATGGCGGCATCAAGTTTTCGGGCGACATCGTGAAGGCCCTGGCGGGCGGCGCGGCGGCCGTGATGGTGGGCTCGCTGCTGGCCGGCACCGAAGAGGCACCGGGCGACCTGATTATTTACGAAGGCCGCAAGTACAAATCGTACCGCGGCATGGGCTCGGTGGAAGCCATGGAAGACGGCAGCAAGGACCGCTACTTTCAGGACGCGGAGGACGACGTGAAGAAGCTGGTGCCCGAGGGCATCGTGGGCCGCGTGCCGTTCAAGGGCAACGTGTCGGAGGTGATATACCAGCTGGCGGGCGGCTTGCGCGCCGGCATGGGTTACGTGGGCGCGGCCAACATTGCGGCCCTGCAAGAGGCGCAGTTTGTGCGCATCACCGGCGCGGGCCTGCGCGAGTCGCACCCGCACGACGTGCAAATCACCCGCGAGGCGCCCAACTATTCGAGCCGGTAAACCGGGTTAGCTTTAAGCCTTGACCCATAACGGGCACCACAACCTTATGCCAGTGGTGCCCGTTGATGGGCCCTTGATTGGTGGAAATGTTTTTGCAAGGCCGATTGTATCTTGCACACCAATTGAGCGCCAATTATGGGCGCAACGGGCGGTGCCCTTGTGTTATTCCTAGTTCTGTCTGTGCCCCAACGTTACCTCTCTTTTCTGCTGCCTTTCAGCCTATTGAGTTGGGTACTGCTGCTGTTGAGCGCGCTGAGTCATTCGGGCGCGGGCCCGTGGCTGGGCAATTGGCCCCAGTGGAGCACCCAAGTGACGCAGGGCGCATTCGTGTTGGGCGTTTTCCTGTATTACCGCTACCAGCCTGCCCCGCTGAAGGGGCAGGCGTTTGTGCGGCTGCTGCGGCGGCTGCTCACGGGCCCGGGCTTGTTGGCGCTAGCTTGCGTGGGCCTGCACCTGCTAGAGCGGCTGGCCAAGGACCAGCCCGTATTCGGCAACAACAGTCTGCTTTTCACAAGCATTTACACCGTCAACCTGGGGCTGTTCGTGGTGTTCCTGGCGCGCACCAATTACGCGTGGCGGGCGCTAGTGCTATTTCGCTCTTCGCCCAAGCTGCAACGCGAATGGACGCTGTTTGAGCTGCTGCTGGGCGCCACGCTGCTGTTTCGGCTGTTGGGCGTCGACCCACCGAACTATATCGGCATTCCCATAGTGGTGGTGCTGGGCTTTTTTGGCGTCTACCTCAGCGGCCATCAGAAGTGGGTGGCGTATTTGAGCCAGCGCGAAAAATGGCGCGCCGTGCTACTGCAAGCGGGCTTGCTGTTTGGCGTGCTGGTGTTTGTGCAGTACTTCCGCATTACGCAGGCCGACCCGCAGCTCATTGCCCCGCAGGCCCAGTATGCGTTTCTGCTGCTCACGGCGTTTTTCTCGGCTTTTTATGCCTTGATGGGCTTGCTGGTCACGTTTTTCAACCTGCCCATTGCCGACGTTATTGAGCAGCGGCGCAACGAAATCCTGCGCCTGCAGCGCCTCACCCAAATCATTCAGCGCGGGCAGACCACGGCCGAGGTGTACAACATCCTGCTCGAGTCGGCGGTGCAAACCGTGCAGGCCGACGCCGCCTGGCTCGACCTCGACCCCGGCCACGCCAACGTAGGCGCCGCCGCGGCTACCCAGTATTATAACCTTACCTCTGAACAAGCCCATGACCTGCGCGTTCGGCTACGGGCTTACGACTTGCCCGAGGGCGAATTCATTACCAACGACTTGAACGCCCGCGTGGGCTTTGAGGGCGCGCCGCAGCATTTCCGGTCGCTGCTGCAGCTGCCTTTGCGCGGCCTGCATTTCAACTACGGGGTGCTGTATCTGCTGAAGCTGGAGCCCCACACCTTCGACCGCGAAGACCTCAGCATCCTGCAAACCTTCACCAGCCAGGCGGTGCTCAGCATCGAAAACCTGGAACTGGTGCGCACCTCGCTGGAAAATCAGCGGACGCAGGAAGAACTAAAGATTGCCTCCCAGGTACAGGAAAGCCTCATTCCGAAAAATTTGCCCACGGACAACTGGTTCGACATCAGCTCGCACTCGCTGGCGGCCAAGGAAGTGGGCGGCGACTTCTACGACTTCCTGCACCTGCCGGGCCGCCGCTTGGCCGTCATCATCGGCGACGTGAGCGGCAAGGGCGTGACTGCCGCTTTCCATATGGCCCAGATGAAGGGAATTTTCCACTCGCTGATGCAGGAAAACCCCCTGGCCAAAAACGAGAGGGACAAATTCCCGGTGCCCAGCAAGTTCATGGCCCAGGCCAACGCCGCCCTCACGCACTGCCTGGAGAAGTCGTCGTTCATCACGTCTTCGCTCTATATCATTGATTATGAGCAGGGCGGGTTTGTGTTTGCGCGAGCTGGGCATTGCCATACGCTGTACTACCACGCCTTGCGCGAAGAGGTGTTCTACTTCGATTCGGCGGGCCTCGGGCTGGGCATCATTCGCAATGCGACGTACGAGAAGCACATCAAGAACCAGTTCTACGACTACAGCCCCGGCGACGTGATGGTGATTTACACCGACGGCATCGTGGAGGCCCGGGGCGCGGGCGGGGCCGAATACGGCGAAGACCGACTGAAACTGCGGTTGGAAGAGAGCTATTTCCAGGAAGCCGAGGACATTAAATCTTACATTCTCGACGACCTCAACGCGTTTACCCTCGGGTATCCGATTCACGACGACCAGACCCTGCTCGTCATAAAATTCAAGTCCGCCCAACCCCCACCGTTGGCCTGACGTATCGACCTCATTATGAAAGTAACTGCCCTCCCCTCCGCCGATACCCTCACCCTCGTGCTCGACGGTGAGCTAGACGCTAGCTCCGCTATTGTACTTGATACTGAACTGGCTAAGCCCGACATCCTTAACTACCGCAAGGTGCTCATCGACTGCGCCAAGCTCAGCTACATTTCTTCAGCGGGCCTGGGCGTGTTCATCTCGCACCTCCAGCGGTTCCAAGACGCCAACGTGAAGCTGGTGTTCTTCAACATGCAGGAAAAAGTGTTCAACGTGTTTGAGATTCTTGGCTTGGATGCCCTGATGACCATTGTGCCCAGCGCTACCGAAGCCGAAGCCGCGTAATTAATTAAGAATTAGTAATTAAGAATTTGCTCCTTTGAAACCATTGAAGCCATGCTGAAATTTTTAATTTCTAATTCTTAATTACTAATTATCCATGAAGTCTACCCTCCGCATTGCCTGTTCCCGCAGCCACCTCCAGCAGGTGCGGGACTTCGTGCGGAATTACCTCAGCAACCGCAACCTACCCGACGTCACGGTCAACCAGGTGGTGCTGGCGATAGACGAGGTGGTGGCCAATTTCATCATTCACGCCAACGGGGAAGACGAAACCCAGTTCCTGGACTTGGAGCTGACCTTTAAGCAACACGAGCTCAACGTGGAAATAGCCGACAACGGCGACACTATTTTCCTGCCCGAGCCCCACCAAAGCCCCGACCTGCGCGCCTACATCCGGCAGGGGCGCCGGGGCGGCATGGGCATGGCACTGGTCAACCGCCTCATGGACCGGGTGGAGTTTTTCACCCGCGGCAACCACACCGTGTGCCACCTCAGCAAGCATTTGGCCTAGGCAGCGCCTCGTTGCCTCTCGCTACGCGTCAGGTTGAGCTTACCGGAACGTCTTCCCTGCAAAAGACCTTGAACTTTGGCAGGCGGGACATACCGGCAAGCTCAACCTGACGTTCTTTATTTACCGCCCCGGTTATGCGCTGCTTGTCAGCTTTCTTTCCGTCCAGAAATTAGTTAATTTCGCACCGGTAATTTTATGCCCGCACGGCTGTTTTCTACCAGGCCGGCGCTTTTGTTTCCTCATTCATCCTATGCACAAACGCATTCTGTACGCCGGCGCAACCGCTGTTACGCTGCTGGCGGGTTGCCAGGCTTCTAAACCGGCCGCTTCGGCCAATGCGGCGGCTCAGGCCACCGGCCCAGCCGTCGAAACCTTGGGAAACTACCCGGTGCCGGCCAACGAGTTTGCCTACGTGTACCGTAAAAACAACAGCGCGGCGCCGGACTTCGGCACCCGCCAAAGCGTGGCCGAGTACCTGGACCTTTACACCAACTTCCGCCTCAAGGTACTGGAGGCCGAGCAGCGCGGGCTGGATACGACCCAAGCCTTCAAGCGCGAGCTCGACGGCTACCGCCAACAGTTGGCCCAGCCGTACCTGACGGAGAAAAGCGTGACCGACCAGCTGGTGCGCGAAGCCTACGACCGCATGAGCCAGGAGGTAAATGCCTCGCACATCCTCATTCGCGTGGCGCCCGATGCCACGCCGCAGGACACCCTGGCAGCTTACCAAAAAGTAGAGAAACTCCGCCAACAGGCGCTGGCCGGCGAGGATTTTGGCCAACTGGCCCGCAGCCAGAGCGAAGACCCCTCGGCCAAGGAAAACGCCGGCAAGCTGGGCTACTTCACGGCCATGCAGATGGTGTACCCCTTCGAGACGGCCGCCTACAAAACGCCGGTGGGCCAGGTGTCGGCACCGGTTCGCACCCGCTTTGGCTACCACGTCATCAAGGTGAACGACAAGCGGGCTGCGCAGGGCGAAATCAAAGTGGCCCACCTCATGGTGCGCATGAACGCCAACGCCCCCAAGGCGGACTCGCTCACGGCCAAAAAGAAGATTGACGAGTTGTACAACCGCCTCAAAAAAGGCGAAAACTGGGATAAGCTCGTGGCCCAGTTCTCCGAAGATGCCGGCTCGGCGGCCAATGGCGGCGAGTTGCCGCCCTTCGGCACGGGCCGCATGATTCCTTCATTCGAAGAAGTGGCCTTCAAGATGCAGAAGCCCGGCGAGATTGCGCCCCCGGTGCAAACGCCCTACGGCTGGCACGTCATCAAGCTGATTGAGCGCCAGCCCGTGGCCAAGTTCGCCGACGTGGAAGCTTCGCTGAAGAGCAAAGTGGCCAAAGATTCCCGCTCGGAGCTGAACAAGGCGGCTTTCCTGAAGCGCGTGCGCCAGGAAGACCAATTTGTGGAGGTTCCGGCCGCCAAAACCTATGCGTTTAGCAAGGCGGATACGGCGCTGGTGGCCGGCCGTTTCAAGTACACCGCACCAGCTGCAACCGCCAAGGCCCCCAAAAAAGGCGCTGCAAACGACAATTCTGCTCTCTTCACCATCAAGGGCAAGCCATACACGGTAAAGGACTTTCTGACTTACGTGCAGCAGAACCAGCGTCCGCGCACGGGCGCGCAGCCCAGCTTTGCCATGCAGCAGCTCTACGACCAGTACGTAGAGCAGTCGCTGACCGAGTTCGAGAAAAACAGCCTCGAAACCAAGTACGAGGACTACCGCATGCTGGTGAAGGAGTACCGCGACGGCATCCTGCTCTTCCAGCTGATGGACGAGAAGGTGTGGAGCAAGGCCATTGAGGACACCGTGGGCCTGAAGAAATACTTCGCCGAGAACCAAGCCAAATACCAGTGGGAGCAGCGCGTGCAAGGCACCGTGGTAAGTGCCGCCACGCCGGCGTTGCTGGCCCGCGCCCAAAAGGAATTGAAAGCCGGCCGCTTCCCCGTCACCAAGAACGTGCCCAAGGCCGCCCCTTTCCGCAGCGGCACGGCCATGCTCACCAAAGGCGGCGGGCTGGTGCTCGACGACATTGCCAAGCGCATGCTGCAAGACACCTTGGCACGGGTAACCCTGACCGGCCGCGTGAAGAAAGGCGAAAAAGCCAGCTTGGCAAAAGCCCGGGCCGACGAGGCAGTGCGCTACCTCCGCACGCGTGGGGCTTTCGGCCGCCGCATCAGCCAAGCAGCGCCGGTGGCGCCGGCGGCGGAAAGCGTGGTGCAGCTGGCGCTGGTCAGCAGCAACCCTGCTGTTATTGAAGCCGAGCTGAATGAGAGAAATCCCTTATCGGTGCAAATCACGCAGAAAGTTTTCCAGAAGGGCGACAACAAGGTAATGGATGACTTGCTGGGCAAGGGCCCCGGCACTTACAACGTGCAAAAGGACGGGCGCTACTACGCCGTGACCATCGAGAAGGTGTTGCCTCCCGGCCCCAAAACACTGGCCGAGGCCCGCGGCCAAGCCACGTCCGACTACCAGACCTACCTCGAAAAGGAGTGGATTACCCAAATGCGCACCGCCCGCCCCGTGAAAGTGAACGAGGCCGAAGTGAACAAACTAATCACGAAGTAAGCAATGGGTGAATGCAGAGGACAACAATCCGAACGGCTCATTCGCCCCTTCACCCATTCACCCATTGCTCCCCCCTGCAACCTTCTGGGCCAGGCAATACTCCTTGGTTTTGTCCGCCAACGGATTTATAATGAAATTTGTGGGCTGGTTCGTGTGTTACGCGTCCACAGCCCGAGCTCTGGCGTTTGGCGGGGCTTTATTTTGCTACTCTATGCTTGTTAAAATGAATCGCGCCGCTGCGTCAGCCCTGCTTACGCTGCTGCTCTTCTTGGGCATTGCGCCCGCCTCCCAGGCCCAGTTGGGCATCACTCGTCCCAAAGGGCAGCAACTCCTCGACGGCATTGTGGTGAAAGTGGACAACCAGATTGTGCTGCAGTCTGACGTGGAAAACATTTACCTGCAGGAAATGGCCCGCGCCGAAGGCAAGCCCATGCCGCCCGACCTCAAATGCAAAATCGTGCAGAGCCTGGTGCTGAACAAGCTGATGCTGGCCCGCGCCGAAGTCGACTCCGTGACCGTGACCGACCAGCAGGTAAACAGCGAAGTCGACCGCCGCATGGCCTATTTCGTGCAACAGATTGGCTCGGAAAAGCGCCTCGAGGAGCAGTACAACAAGCCCATCAAGGCGCTGAAAGACGACTTGCGGCCGCAAATCAAGGACCAGCTCACGCAGCAAAAAATGCAGGAAACCATCACCGGCAAGGTGGCGGTGACGCCGCGTGAAGTTCAGCAGTATTTCAACCGCGTGCCCAAGGATAGCCTGCCCTACTTCAGCACCGAAGTGGAAGTAGGTCAGATTGTGGTAGCCGCTCAGGTGAACGAAAAAGCCAAGCAGGCTGCCATTGCGAAGCTCAACGACATCCGGGCGCAGGTGCAAGGCGGCGCTGATTTTGCTACGCTGGCCAAGCAGTATTCCCAGGACCCCGGCTCGGCCAAAGAAGGCGGCTACCTCGGCTTTTTCAAGCGCGGCGAATTGGTGCCGGAATACGAAGCGGCTTCGATGAAGCTGGAGCCCGGCCAACTGTCGCCCATTGTGCAGTCGCAATTCGGCTTTCACCTCATTCAGTTCATCGAGCGCAAGGGCGCCACGTTCTCCACCCGCCACATTTTGCTGAAGCCGGAATCGGGAGAGGCTGATGCCGGCGAGGCGGCCAAGACGCTCGCCAAGCTGCGTCGTCAAATCCTGTCCGACAGCATCAGCTTTGCCAAAGCTGCCAAGGATAATTCGACCGACAAAGCCACTTCGGGCAACGGCGGCTTGCTGCAGAACCGCCAGGACGGCAGCAGCCGCATGCCGCTCGACAAGCTCGACCCGGCCGTATTCTTCACCATCGACACGATGAAGGTGGGCCGCATCACCCCGCCCCTGCCCTACCGCACCGACGACGGCAAGGACGCCATGCGCATTCTGTGGCTGAAGTCGAACACCCCGCCTCACCAGGCCAACCTGGAGCAAGATTACCAGAAAATTGCCGCCGCCGCCCTGAACGAGAAACGAAACAAGGCGCTGGACGAGTGGTTTGAGAAGAACCGCGGCACGGTGTACCTGGAAGTAGCCCCCGAATACGCCCAGTGCAAAGTGCTGGAAGGCACCGAAAACAAATAACCTACCTTTCTGTCATCCTCAGTTGGCGTCGGCGCAGCGAAGGACCTTATCACGCAAGAACAGTTGGTTCAACGATGATAAGGTCCTTCGCTGCGCGGACGCCAACTGAGGATGACGGTTTTTTATCTCATCAGCTCAGTTTTTGACCTCGAATGGCTCAATTTCCTTCCGATAAAGAAGCTGCCGATTCTCTGGCGGCGTCGTTCCAAAAGTTGCGCCAGGAGATTGGCAAAGTCATCGTGGGACAAGACGAGGTGGTGCGCTTGGTGCTCACCGCCGTGTTTTCGCAAGGCCACAGCTTGCTGGTGGGTGTGCCCGGCCTGGCCAAAACGTTGCTGATTCAGACCATTGCCGACTCGCTGGACTTGTCGTTCAACCGCATCCAGTTTACCCCCGACCTGATGCCGTCCGACATCGTGGGTTCGGAAACCATGAACCAGCAGCGGGATTTTCACTTCGTGAAAGGCCCCGTGTTTGCCAACATCATTCTGGCCGACGAAATCAACCGGACGCCGCCCAAGACGCAGGCGGCCCTGCTCGAGTCGATGCAGGAGTACGCCGTGACCGTGGCCGGCCAACGCTACGCCCTGGCGCGTCCCTTCTTCGTGCTCGCCACCCAAAACCCCATCGAGCAAGAGGGCACTTATCCCCTGCCCGAAGCCCAGCTCGACCGCTTCATGTTCAACATCGAATTGGGGTACCCGAGCTACGCGGAAGAGCTGAACATCGTAAAGAACACGACGTCCGACCGCAAGCAGACCGTCAACAAAGTCCTGCACGCCGCCGACATCCAAGCCTTCCAGGAGCTGGTGCGCCGCGTGCCGGTGGCCGACAACGTGGTGGAGTACGCCGTGGGCCTGGTGCACAAAACCCGCCCCGGCACCGAGCGGGCGGCTCCCCGGGCCACGCAACTGCTGGAGTGGGGCGCCGGCCCCCGCGCTTCCCAGCACCTCATTGTGGGCGCCAAATGCAACGCGTTGCTCAACGGCAAGTACTCGCCCGACATCGAGGACGTGCGGGCCGTGGCGGTGCCCATTCTGCGCCACCGTCTGGTGCGCAACTTCAAGGCCGAGGCCGAGGGCGTGGGCGTTGAGCAGATTGTGAGAGAGTTGTTGTAAGGGGCTTGGGGCTTAGGTACTTTGGGACTTGGTTTTTATTGAGCCACACGAAAACCCATAGCTCCAAAGCCCCAACCCTAAAATACCCAAGACCCTAAGACCCCAAGTTCCAAAGTCCCCATATGGAAGCCCAAGCCTACTACCAGCAATTTGAGCGCAACGTCCGCATCATTCTCGATGCCTTGGCCGCTGGCCTCGACCTGCGCACCACCGCCCTTGCCACCAGCCTGCCCATTGAAGTGTACGTGCTCTGCGAGGTGCTCAACCAAGGCGCTGGCGAGACCTTCGCCCTCACGGCCACCGGCGTGGCTAGGCTGGCCGAGTTTCAGCAGCAGTTCATGCAGCACGAGAACCAGACGCTGGCGGCCATGCAGCGCGTGCTGGCCGACAAGCGCGGCACGATGCGCACGCCCGAAGGACGCGTGCTCACCAAGGAAATGCTCATTCGCCGCCTCGAGTTTTTCAACGAGGCCGCCCGGCAGGTGAACGTGATGCGCACCCAGCAAGCGTTGGGCAGCCCCAGCCAGTACGAAGGCGTAAACAAGTAGACGGCTGCTTCTTTTACTTTAGGCCCCATGGCGAAGGCCGCGTTTTCAAAGGAACGCGGCCTTCGCTTTTTTCTGAAACGGTATAAGGCCGTTAGGAACCACCACCGGAACCCAGCCTAACTTTTGGTCGGCTATGGCGTAGCTTCTGCTGAACCACTGCCCATGTTGCCCCAGACGCCGCTGCTTACCTCCCGCCTTTGCCTTCGGCCCTACGAATTGACGGATGCCGCGCAATTCTTCGCCCTGCTCGACGCCGACCGCAGCCGGTTCCAATCGTCTTTTCCCGACCGCCTGCAGGCGGTACAAGACCCGGTAGATGCAACGGTGGCCCTGCGCGCATTTGCCCAAGACTGGCAGTCC
The DNA here is from genome assembly GCF_036388155.1 of Hymenobacter sp. NCBI lineage: Bacteria > Pseudomonadati > Bacteroidota > Cytophagia > Cytophagales > Hymenobacteraceae > Hymenobacter > Hymenobacter sp. The sequence goes on from NZ_DASVSI010000018.1 coordinate 13,085, forward strand.
GGCCGTTTCTACGTGTTTGGCATTTGGAGCCGCCATTCCGGCGCTTACCTGGGCGATATCTGCCTGATGCCGCAAACCCAGGGCAAGGCCGAAATCGGCTATTACTTGGCGCTGGAAGCCGAAGGCCACGGCTATGCCCGCGAAGCGTTGGCGGCCGTGGTGCGCTTTGGGTTCGACGCCGTGGGCTGCCAGCGCTTGCTCATTCGCTGCTACGCCGACAACCTGCGGGGCCAAGCCGTGGCCCAAGCCATCGGATTTCAGCCAGAAGCCCCGCCTAAGCGGCCGCTGTGGTTCCGCAATTCCGACACGGTCAGCAACATCATCCGCTTCTGGCTCAACCGCGAAGGCCAGCCGGGTAGCTGAGGGCTATTGCCCCACTCTCACCCGGCGCCTCACGTTGCCCAGCAGCCACTCCTGTCGGAAGTTGAAATACATTTCCAAGGAATAGTCCAGCAGCCCGGCGTTGAGGTCGAACACGGGCTGCACGCGCGCCGTGAGGGCAGCGGCGTCGGAAATGCGAATGTCGCGCATGAGGCGCACGAAAACGAGTTGACGGTTCCGGTCCAGAAAATTCGGGTTCGACACCGTGCGGGAAGCGCTTTGGTAGAGGTCGCCGCCCAGTGGCGCTACATAGCGCGAGCCCTGCCAATAGCTCAGCATCACGTCGGCGTAGCGGGTTTCCAGGGTCGCGTTGAGATACAGCGCGCGGCCGTACTTGAATGGGAACTGCCCCGGTGAAAACGAATAATTCTGAAAGGCAAGCCCATAGCCGCCGAACCGAAAAGCCCGCACATTAGGCCCAGCGAAGCTGCGCCGCGCTTCCACTCCAAAGGCCTCATTGAACGAGGTTCGCAAGGGCCTTTCTAAGGTGTCAATCTGGCCACCCCGGTGGGTGGCGATAAATTGAAACGGCACCGCCACGTGCCACCGGCTACCGTTGCGACTAATGCGGTAGCTGCTGCTCACGCCGCCCGCCACTTCCTCCTGGTAGTTGCTGTAGCGGTACTGCTGGCGCTGCCAGTCCACCCACTGGTCTACCCGCAACCGGTCGCTGAGATAGCGCACCTGAATGCCTTCCTCCAGCGGATTTAGCATTACCCGCTCAAAGTTGAACATCGGCTCGATGTAGTTGTGGTGCAAATGCGGCCGAATGTTGCCCAAAATTATCTGCTGCTTGCCCTTGGTCCAAGTGGCGCGGAACGTGGGGCGCACCTGCTGCAACACCGGGTTGCCAAAGTCTTTCCAGAGAAAAATGCCGCCTTCGAGGCGCAGGTCTTTTGTGGGGTAATAGACGAGCTGTGGATTTAGCTGTGTGCCATAAAGCGTGTAGCCCTCGATAATCTTATTGAAATACTCGTTGTCTTTGAAAAACACGAAAGCGTGAAGAGAAACCCTCATGTCGCCCGCTTGTGGGGCCGTATTGACTGGCCCACGGCCACCGCTTTCGCTGGTTGAGTCGCTATCATTTCGATATGCATCTGGCAAGCCAATGCCCGCGCTATTAAAAAAAATCGTGTCGTCTTTGAGCCCCGGCCGAGGGCTTGTAAACGCCCGATTGTCCAGTTGCGCCCGTGCCTCTCCCACTCTAATTAGCACAACCACAAGGCCAACTAAAAATTTTAGATAATTCCTCATATATTTCCGCTTTCTACGGCACGAATCCTAAGGGTTGTGTGTTAGAAAAAGCCGCCGCAAAAGGGCCTATCCGAAGTTTTAGTCGAGGAATAGAATTATCTGATTGCGGCGTCACCAAAACCCTTAACTTTACCAAACCTAATTCCTTTTTCCCATCCCCATGGCAGTAGCTACCGAAAAGGCCTCGAAAGCCGACAAGGCTGAGACCAACGTCGCAGCCGAAAAAATGAAAGCCCTCCAGCTCACCCTCGACAAGCTGGACAAAGCCTACGGCAAAGGCACTGTGATGAAGCTCAGCGACAACAAAGTTGGCGACATCCCGAGCATCAGCACCGGTTCGCTCTCGCTCGACATTGCCCTGGGCATCGGCGGCGTTCCCCGTGGCCGCGTGGTGGAAATCTACGGCCCGGAATCGTCGGGTAAGACCACCCTGACCATGCACATGATTGCTGAGGCGCAGAAAAAAGGCGGCATGGCCGCGTTCATCGACGCCGAGCACGCCTTCGACAAATCTTACGCCGAGAAACTCGGCATCGACACCACCAATTTGCTCATTGCCCAGCCCGACAACGGCGAGCAAGCCCTCGAAATAGCCGACCAGCTGATTTCCTCGGGTGCCATCGACATTATCGTCATTGACTCCGTGGCGGCCCTCGTGCCAAAAGGCGAATTGGAAGGCGACATGGGCGACTCGAAAGTGGGCCTGCACGCCCGCCTCATGAGCCAGGCCCTGCGCAAGCTCACCGGCACCATCAACAAAACGGGCTGCTGCTGCGTGTTCATCAACCAGCTGCGCGAGAAAATCGGCGTGATGTTCGGCTCGCCCGAAACCACCACCGGTGGCAACGCCCTGAAATTCTACGCTTCGGTTCGCCTTGACATCCGCCGCATTGGCCAAATCAAGGAGGACAAGGACAACGTGACCGGCAACCGCACCAAGGTGAAGGTGGTGAAGAACAAAGTGGCGCCGCCCTTCAAGGTGGTCGAGTTCGACATCATCTACGGCCAAGGCATCTCGAAAGTCGGCGAAATCGTGGACCTCGGCGTCGACATGGGCATCATCGCCAAGTCGGGCTCGTGGTTTAGCTACGGCGACCAGAAAATCGGTCAGGGCCGCGAAGCCGTGAAAACCCTGTTGCTCGACAACCCCGAGCTGGCCGAGGAAATCGAAGGCAAAATCCGCAACATGGCCAAGGGCGACGCCGACGTCATCCCCGTGGACCTGACCATCGTGGAAGACGGCGAGGACACGCTGTAGTCTTGGCCCGGCGCATCAGGGTTACGAGCTAGGGGTCAGCGAGTTTTAACTTCTGATTGATAACTTTTGACTTAACAAAGGAAAGCCCGTCGCAATCTGCGACGGGCTTTTTTACGTCTGTATATTTGAGCCCACGTAGGCTGGCATTGCGTTTGTCTAGGCCTTGCGTCTCTATCCTTTATCGTTATTATGAACCGCCGCTGGCTCCTCTTTACTCCTGCGCTTATTCTTCTATTGGCGGCTGCACAGCCGGCGCTGGGCCCCGGCGATGCAGTGCGCAGCGTGCCGCAGTCCAGCTTTGGGCGCGGTGAGGTCATTAAATACACCGTCCACTACGGCCTCATCAACGGCGGCGAAGCCACGGTAGAAACCGCCGGCAGCCTGGAGCGCGTGAACGACCGGCCCTGCTACAAAGCCACCGTGAGCGGCAAAACCACCGGCTCGTTCGACTTCTTCCTGCGCATCCGCGACCAGTGGCGCGCTTACATCGATACCACCAGCATTTTGCCCCTGCGGGCGCAGCGCGACATTGCCGAGAAGAACTACCGCAAAAAGGAAACCGTAGAGTTCGACCACTTACACGACGTGGCCGAAGTGCAGGACCACACCAAAAACCGGCGCAAAACCGTGAAGGTGTTGAACAACACCCTGGAGCTGGTGAGCGGCTTCTACTACCTGCGCACCCTCAACTTCGACCGCATGCGAGTGGGCGAAATCGTAAAAATCCCCGGCTATTTCGACGGCGACAACGTGATGCTGGACGTGGTCTACAAAGGCCGCGAAATAGTGGAAACCAAAGCCGGCAACGTGCGCACCTTCAAGCTGGTGCCCAAGATGCCCAACAACAAGCTTTTCCGCGGAGAAAACGCCATTTCGGTGTACCTCTCCGACGACCGCAACAAGATTCCGGTGCTGTTTCAGGCCGAGATGTTTGTGGGCACCGTGAAAGTGGACATGGTGAAATACCAAGGCCTAAAATCGCGGCTGAACATGGTAAACTAGGACCACAGATTGCACGGATTTTAACGGATTACAACGGATTTTTTGTGGTTCTGTGCGGTTGAAAGCGAAATACTGACGCATGTAAACAAAAAGAGGCGGCCCACGGAGGCGGCCTCTTTTTGTTTACATGCGTCAGTTTTGGAAATACCAACAAACTGCGCAGAACCACAAAAAATCCGTTGTAATCCGCTAAAATCCGTGCAATCTGTGGTCACACAATCGTAACATAGCCCGGCAAAGGCAAAGCGGTACTTTTGCAGGCGCAACAATTGCTTCACTTAAGCCCGTAACGCCGTGACTGCTCCTAAATCCGCCGTGTACAAGATACTTGTCGTTGACGACGACCCGGACATCGTTGAGCTGTTGGAATTTAATCTTCGGAAAGAGGGCTACGAAACCGCCTCGGCGGCCGACGGCCGCAAGGCTCTGGAAGTAGCCGCTGACTTCAACCCCGACATCATCCTGCTCGACGTGATGATGCCTAACCTCGACGGCATTGCCACCTGCCGCCTCTTGCGCGAGCAGCCCAAGTTCAAAGACACCTACATCCTGTTTCTCACCGCGCGCGCCGAGGAATTTTCCGAAGTGGCTGCCTTTGAAGCCGGCGCCGACGACTTCATTGCCAAACCCATCAAGCCGCGCGCCCTCCTCGGCCGCTTGGCCGCCGTGAAGCGCCGCGACCAAGACCCCCACGCCGCCGTCGATGCCATCGACATCAACGGCTTACGCATCGACCGCACCGGCTTTGCGGTGTACCAGGAGGGCAAAAAAATCACGCTTCCCAAGAAGGAATTCGAGCTACTGGCCTTCCTCGCCGCGTCGCCCCACAAGGTTTTCAACCGCGAGGAGTTGCTCCAGAACATCTGGGGCAACGACGTATTCGTGCTGGCCCGCACCGTGGACGTACACGTGCGCAAAGTGCGCGAGAAAGTAGGCGACCACCACATCCAAACCATTAAGGGCGTGGGCTATAAGTTCAACGCAGACTAATAAACCGACGGTCTATTGCGCCGATGCCGTAAAGCCGACTCTGCCTCAGAGTCGGCTTTATCTTTGACGCGCCGGCAAGGCCATTTCAGCACATCAGCACCTCACCCCATCAGCATTTTAACCGATGAACCTGTCTTCTCGCACCATCGCCGTCCTCATTGCGCTGTTGGTGGCGGCAGTTCTCACGACCTACGCCCACATTGGCCCCACCCTGCCGTTTCGGGAGGCTTTCTTGGCCGCTGGGGTCACGGTAGCCGCGTGCTTTTTGCTGGTGTACTTGTCGTTTGAAGCCTTAATTTTTAAAGAAATCAACGGCATCTACGCCGGCCTGGAGCACATCAAGCGCAAGGAGTTCAAAAAGCTGAGCAACAAATTTCTGTTTCGCCCCGAGCCCGTGAAGCGGGTGCGCGACGAAATTCTGCTCATGGCCGAACGCCGCCAACAAGAGCTTGACGAATTGGTACGGCTGCAAGCCTTGCGGCGCGAGTTTCTGGCCGACGTATCGCACGAGCTGAAAACGCCGCTTTTCGCTGCCCAAGGCTTTGTGCACACCATTCTGGACGACGAGGACGACGACATCGACCCAGCCATGCGGCGCAAATTTTTGCACAAAGCCGCCACCAGCCTCGACACCCTCGACGCCCTGGTGCAGGACCTGGTCACCATTGCCCAGCTCGAAAAAGGAGTGGTGCGCATGCGGCGGCAGCGGTTCGATTTGGTGGTACTGGTGCGCGAAATCTTCGAGCTCCTGGAACAACAGTCCGCCCGCCGCGGCACTGTGCTGGAGCTGTTTCCGCCCACGCTGGCCACCGCCAGCCTGCCCGTCGTGGCCGACCGCAACCGCATTCGTCAGGTGTTGGTGAACCTCATTGACAACGCCATCAAATACGGCCGCGACCAGGGGCGCGTGGTCGTGGCGCTGGTGGAGGGCAACCGCTCGGTGCGCATCGCCGTGCGCGACGATGGCGGCGGGATTGCGCCGGAGCACCAAGGCCGCATTTTTGAGCGGTTTTACCGCATCGACAAAAGCCGTTCGCGCGAGTCAGGCGGGTCGGGCCTGGGACTGGCCATCAGCAAGCACATCGTGGAAGCCCACAAATCGGCCATCAAAATAAAGAGCGCCATGGGCGAAGGCACCACGTTCGAGTTTAAGCTGAACAAGCCCAAAGGCGGGCACAAGGAGTAGGCCCTTGGCAACTTGGGGACTTGGAAGTTTAAGCCCACACCAACGAAACCAAGTTCCTAAGTCCCCAAGTACCCAAGCCCCTGCTCTCTACCTTTGCGGCTCCTTATGAAGCTCCCCCATTTCTCTGACCTCGTAATTTTCGAAAACGACGACTACCTCGTCGTCAACAAGCCGCCGTTCCTGGCCACGCTCGACGAGCGGGTAGGCGGCGCGCCCAACATGTTGCGCCTAGCCCGCCAGCACCACGACGACATTCAGGCCGCGCACCGCCTCGACCGCGAAACCAGCGGGGCCCTGGCCTTCGCCAAAAACCCGGCCGCTTACCGCCACCTCGCCATGCAGTTCGAGAACCGCGAGGTGAAAAAGCAGTACCACGCCGTGGTGTGGGGCACCCCGCAGTTGCAAAACGAGGTAGTGGAGCGCAACATCGAAACCACCAGCCGCGGCAAAGCCCGGCTAGCCTACAAAGGCAAACCGGCCGAAACGCATTTTACTACCCTGGAGACTTTCAGCCGCCATGCGCTGATGTTGTGCGAGCCCATCACGGGCCGCATGCACCAGATACGCCTGCACCTCATGTACCTGCAAGCTCCCATCGTGGGCGACAAAGACTACGGCGGAGAGGATTTTTATCTTTCCTCGCTAAAGAAGAAATTCAACATGAAGGAAGGCGAGGAAGAACAGCCGTTCATCAAACGTTTCGCGCTGCACGCCATGCGGCTGCAATTTACCGGGCTAAACGGCGAAGAAATAGCCGTCGAGGCACCTTACCCAAAGGACTTTCGGGTGCTGGTCGAGGCGCTGCGTCAGAACCAGTAACGCAAATTACTGCACGCGCTCAAACACGATAACGCGCGTGGTGTCCCGCTCCGGGTGCAAGCGGTTGCGCGGTTGCGCGTCTTGGTAGAGTTCCCGATAGCGGGCGTCGGAGCGTAGCTTGGGCAGTTGCACGTGGCCTTCGGTGCGGGCAAACCAGTCGTCCCACACCAGCAGCGTCCCCACGGGCAGCGACTCAACCAGGCCGTCTGGGCTCACCACAATGGTGGGGTGCTGCGCCGGGTCAAAAATGTTGTTTTGGGTAGCTACCGCCACGTAAGGAAACTCGTACGCCAACGGCCGCGTGCCCTGCCCGTACGTCTTGCGAATCCAGGCAGCGGCGTTTTCCACCACTTCTTGGTCGGGCGGGCGGGCGAAGTCGCGCTGCCAGCGGAAGCCCTGCCGCGTTCCGGCAAATAAAAAGGCCACCACGGCGACCACGGCGGCAACGCGAATGCGCCGCTGGGCTTCTGGCGTTTTGCCCATTTGCGTCAGCCAGGTCAAGCCCCGAAGGGCCACCACGGCAAATAGTGGTACCGTCACGGTGAGCACTCTGGTCATGCCAAATGAATTGAACAGCCCCAGTCCCCAAAAAATGGTGTGCGCAGCAATAAAGACGCAAATGCTGCCGTAAATCAGCAGCAACTCTGCGCTGAACAGGTGGCGTTGGCGGTGCTCGGGGTGCAGGAAGTCAAGCAGCATGCGCACGCCCCCCACCACGGCCAGCAGCAGCAGCACCCAACCCAACAGCCCGGGCAGGCTAAACACAAAATGGTCCCATTCCCCGTGCCCGTACACTGACTTGGTGGCATAAGGATTATGCCCAAAAACCCAACCGGGTTCATGTAGTACAATGGCCCCCACTGCGCTGAACACCGCGTAGCCAAGCACCAGCAGCGGCAGGTAGCGCCACTGCCGGCGCCACGCGAAGTACACCACCCACAGCCCAATCAGGATAAAGCCCTCGGACCGCACGAAGGGCAGCCAGGAAATGAGCGCCGCCGACCACCCCGGCCGGTTCGTAACTGCCAACGCCACTGCGCCCACCAGCACCAGCCCAAACAGCGGCTCCGTGAGACCCGAAAACTGGATGATAAAATAGTCCGGGGCCGCGTAAGCAAACAGAATAGCCAGTTCTGGCATGGGCAGCCGCAGGCTACGGGCCACCACATAGGCGCACCAAGCCGACAATGCCGTCACGCCGCACTGGAAAAGCTTCATGCCCATAAACCCCGCCTGCGCTGGCACCGATGCCAGGAGCGTGAACAAGGGCTTGGCCCACGAGTCCATGTAATTCATGGGGTACTGGAATGCGTGCCGCGCAAACAGGTAGTGTTTGATGCTGTCGCCCGAATCATAGGTGTTGTTCGTGACGAAAGCCATAATGACCGATACCAGCAGCAGAACGGCTAATAATAGCAGGGCCCGACGAGCAGAAGCAGCCGAATGAGGAAGCGCAATAGATGGATTCATGGCGAACAATAAGCCCCAAAAGTACGCTTGTGCTCACTTGACCCCACCTATCAGCTTTGTTAAATCGCCCGAATCAAGAAGTTAGTGGAAAAACTACTTGCCCACGTTTGGCTATTTCTCCATAAATCAGTACCTTTGTGTCCGTTTTTCCCGAAGCCCAACCGGCTCCGCACTCTTATTCAATAGTTTAGCATACCTTTTTTTCGACTCATGGACCACCTGAGCTTCAAGACGACCCACGTCAATAAGGCCAACGCCCAGAAGAGCTGGGTTATCGTAGACGCCAGCGTAGCCCCGCTGGGCCGCGTTTGCTCGCAGATTGCCAACATTCTGCGTGGCAAGCACAAGCCTTCGTTTACCCCCAACTCGGACTGCGGCGACAACGTCATCGTTCTCAACGCCGACAAGCTGCGTGTAACGGGCAAAAAAATGACCGAGAAGGTCTACATCACCCACTCGGGCTACCCCGGCGGCCAAAAGCGTCGCACCGTGCGCGAGCAGATGAACCGCGACTCGCGTCGCGTTATCGAGCACGCTGTGAAAGGCATGCTGCAGGACAACAAGCTGGGCTCGGCTCAGTACCGCAACCTGTACGTGTACGCCGGCACCGAGCACCCCCACGAGGCGCAGCAGCCCGTGGCCATCGAACTCAAAAACCTGTAAGCCACAACGGCTTGCTTTCTTTAATTTTTCCACTAAATGGCAATTACCAACACCTCTGGTAGAAGAAAAACCTCGGTGGCCCGCATCTACATGCAGGCCGGGCAAGGGAATATCACTATCAATGACCGGGATATGAAGTCGTATTTCAGCAATGAGTTGCTGGAAAACGTAGTGAACCAACCCCTCACCCTCCTCGAGCAAGTCGGCCAGTACGACATCAAGGTGAACGTGCGCGGCGGCGGCATTTCGGCTCAGGCCGAGGCCATCCGTTTGGCTATCACCAAGGCGCTTGTGAGCGACAACGAGGAGACCCGTCCTGCTTTGAAGAAGGAAGGCTTCCTGACTCGCGACCCGCGCATGGTGGAACGCAAGAAATTCGGCAAGCGCAAAGCTCGTCGCTCGTTCCAGTTCTCGAAACGCTAATTCAGGAGGAAACATATCATGGCCCAGACTACCTATAAGGACCTGCTCGACGCAGGTGCCCACTTTGGTCACCTCACCCGCAAGTGGGACCCCAAAATGGCGCCGTACATCTTCATGGAGAAGAACGGCATCCACATCATTGACCTCAACAAGACGTTGGTTTCGTTGGATTACGCTGCCACTGCTATTCGCAACATCGCGAAGAGCGGCCGCAAAATCATGTTCGTAGCCACGAAAAAGCAAGCGCAGGAAATCGTTACGACGGAAGCCGAGCGCTTGAAAATGCCTTTCGTTACCGACCGGTGGTTGGGCGGCATGCTCACCAACTTCGCCACGGTTCGCAAGAGCCTGAAGAAGATGGCCACCATCGACAAGATGGTGAAAGAGAACACGGCCTACGCCGCACTGGCTAAGCGCGAGAAGCTGATGATGTCGCGTGAGCGTGAGAAACTTGACCGCGTGCTCGGTGGCATCGCCGACCTCGGCCGCCTGCCCGCTGCGCTGTTTGTAGTGGACGTGAAGCGTGAGCACATCGCCGTGAAAGAAGCTGCTAAACTGGGCATCCCGGTTTTCGCTATCTGCGACACGAACTCGAACCCCGAGTTGGTACAGTTCCCGATTCCGGCCAACGACGACGCCTCGAAGTCCATTCAGCTCATCGTGGGCGTGATTGGCAAGGCCATCGAAGACGGCTTGTCGGAGCGCAAAGTTGACAAAGAAGACGCCGACCGCAAGGAAGCCGACGAGGCTGCCATTGCTGAAAAGACGGCTGCTGACGAAGAATAGTCCCTTCCGAGCTCTTTGAAAAAAGGGAACCTTCGAGTAGCTAGGCTCCGGAGGTTCCCTTTTTTATTTGTAGCGCGGACTTTTAGTCCGCGACCCTTCCTAAAAAATAACCATTCACTTAATTCGCGGACTAAAAGTCCGCGCTACTTCCAATGGCCGCTATTACCGCCGCAGACGTAAACAAGCTCCGCACCATGACCGGTGCCGGCATGATGGATTGCAAAAAAGCCCTGACCGAAGCCGATGGCGACTTCGAAGCTGCGCGCGACATTCTGCGCAAGGCGGGTCAGAAAATCGCTGACAAGCGTGCTGAGAACGAAACGTCGGAAGGCTTTGTGGCCGTGAGCGTGAGCGAAGACGGCACTACCGGCAAACTGGTGGCCCTGGCCTGCGAAACCGAGTCGGTAGCCAAAGTGGCTAACTTCCGTGAGCTGGTTCAGCGCATTCTGGACGCTGCTGTGCGCACCAACGCCGCTACCAAAGAAGACCTGCTCGCTACCAAGGAAGAAGATGGCCTGACCATTCAGGAGCACATCACCGATTTGATGGGCAAAATCGTCGAGAAGCTTGACCTGACCTATGCTACCCTGACTGCGGAGAAAGTGGCTTCGTACATCCACTCCGACAGCAAAAAAGGCGTACTCGTGGGCCTAAAGAACGTGGGCTCGGCCGACGCTGCTGCCGTGGGCCGCGACGTAGCCATGCAAATTGTAGCCATGAAGCCCGTTGCCGTTGACAAAGACGGCGTGGACTCGGCTACGGTGGAGCGCGAAATCGAAATCGGCAAGGAGCAGGCGCGTGCCGAAGGCAAGCCCGAAGCCATGCTGGAGAAAATCGCCCAAGGCAAGCTGAACAAGTTCTACAAAGAGCAGACCTTGCTGAACCAGGAGTTCGTGAAAGACAACTCGGTGACCATCGCCCAACTGCTCGACAGCAAGTCGAAAGGCATGACGGTTTCGGACTTCAAGCGCGTGGCTATCGGCGCATAATTGCAGCCTGTAGTTAATTGAAAAGGCCCGCTGGCATTGTGCTAGCGGGCCTTTTTTTATTGTGCCTGTGGCTTGGGTTTATTCATTTGCTTGGTCATTTCAGCCATCCTATCCAAGTACTTCTGTAGTGGTTCCATGCCAATGGCAGCACGACGTTTATCTACGTTTTTGGGGTCGCGCAATGAAACAGGAACAGCAATAACATTGTTAAAGTCGTTCCCTACATATCCGGTGTATTTCACTTGAGTTCCATATTCCTCAAGCTGCCCGGAATTAGTCGCTATACGGTCAGTCAGATAAGCATAATCGACGGGGGCAGCATTCTTTCTTTTCACTTCAGGCAGCATCAGGCGCAGGACTTGCCGCTGAAAATTGGGGTGCGCGTCGGCGTGTTGCACCATGAGCCAGAAGTTGTAGGCGCTTTTTTCTCCTACTTGCTTGAAGCCGGGGTAGCCGTATTGCTTGATAATTCTTTCTAGCAGCGGCTGGTGGCTAGCGTAATTGATTTTTTCTACATCCTCCAAGTTTCGCCCGGCACTATCGGGAAGCTGCTGAAACATTCGCTGCATCGGCCATTGGTCGACATAGGCGAGACTGTCGAGGGTTTTGCTGAGCTTTGGGTAGAGTGCCGGCATTGTTTGCGCGGTGGCCGACAGGCTTGCTATCAGTATGACCAGGAGTGTTTTCATGTAGCAGTTAGCAATGTGTGGCTGAGCAATTGCTCGGACTAGTTGACGATACAATTACCGGTGTAACAGTTGCTACGCCCCTACTGCTTCATATAGGATTCTGGCTGAATTTAGGCAGAATACCAACTTCCGCTACTGCGCCTGCGGCTGGCGCGACTGCCGTTGCATCTCTCTAATTTTGGCAAGGTAAGTTTCCATCGTTTCCATGCCGATGCGCCCGGCGTTTGTCCACATTGGCTGGGTCGAAGAGAGTGCGCGGCGTGGGCTGGCCATCCGCTTTGTATTCAACTTGGGTGCCGTAAGTCTGCGGTTGGCCGCCGTTGAGCGCAACGCGGTCGACGAGGTAGGCGTAATTTCTGCTATTCGCGTTTTTGCGCTGGACTTCGAGCAGCATAAGCTTCAGTACTTCCTGCTGAAAAGCCGGGTGTGCGTCGGCATGTTGAACCAGCAGCCAGAAGTTTTTAGAACTGGTTTCGCCCACCTGCTTAAAGCCGGGGAAACCGACCTTTTTCACTATGGCTTCTAGCACCGGCTGGTGGCGGGCGAAGTTGACGTGTTGCGACGTAATCAGGCGGGCGCGGGTGCTGTCGGGTAGCTGCCCATCATTAGCTGCATGGGGCGCTGGTCGACCTCGGCTAGGCTGTCCAGGGTTTTGCTGAGCTTCGGGTAGAGCACGGGAGCGGTCTGAGCGGTGGCCGAGAAGGCCAGGCCGGTCATTGCCAGCAGCAGAACAAGATATTTCATGAGCCAAGCGCCCGTCGCTCATGCCCAGCGTTGGGCATGACGTCAAGTTTGTGCCAAGCTACTGATTTGTTTGTTGCCAGGCCTGCACCCGCGCCTTGGCGTTCTGCCGGATGTTCATGTAAAACAGGCTATAATCGGCGATGTGGAAGGAGTGGCGCAATTCGGGGCGGCCGGAGAGCAGGAGGCGGGGGTAGCCGCTGGGCTTGGGGGGTGTTACCCAGAGCAGTCCCTTATGAATTTTGGCATCCGTCACGTACGGGTCGATGCGCTTAAATTCCTGGCTGACGCCGCCGCGGTTGAGGCGGGCAGGGGCTACCAGCGTGTCGAGCTTCCAGGTGAGGGGATTGGTGACGACGAAAGGCTGGAAGGGCGGGTAGTCGTAGCCGGTGGCAGCGGCGTTGTAGGTGACGAAGCAACCCGTTTCCAGCGAATCGGCGCAGGGGCGGATGGTTTGGTACTCGTTAGGCTTCACCTTGTAGCCAATGAGGTAGGCGGCCACGAGCTGGCGGCGCAGTTTGGGGTTGTTTTCGAACAGGTCATGGAGCAGGCGGGTGGCGTGGTGCGTGCCCTGGCTATGGCCAGCAATGATGATGGGACGGCCTTGGTTGTAGTGCGCGAGGTAGTACTGGAAAGCAACTTTAACGTCGGCGTACGCGAAATCGAGCGCGGCCTGGCTGTTGGGGGTTTGTTCGTCGAAGAAAGAATAGAGCGTGGCTTGGCGGTAGCGAGGGGCGTAAATGCGGCCAGCAGCGTTGAACACGGTGGCTTGGTGCCGGATGGCGCTGCGGTCGGTGTAGCGGTTCAGCTTGCTGCTGCTGAGGTTGGCATTCCATCCTTGGCGCCAGTAGTAGGTGGTGGGGTGGATGAAAAACACGTCGGCAGCGGCCGTGGCTTGCTCGTCGCGCAGGCCGGAGTTGGGGGGCACGGCATCGGCGAAGTCTCGGCGGGTGGGCAGGGCGGCCCAGCAGCTATCGAGGGCGTAGTTGGGGCCGGTGTAAGGGGTATAAGTGGCGAAGTCGTGCCGGGGCTTGAGCAGGTTGAGACAAGACGCTAACGGCAGCAGACTCAGAAGTAGCGGATAGATTGAGTGTTTCGACACGATAATAAACCAAATAGCCCGTCGTACTGAGTGCCAAGAAGCTTTTGGCTGGAGTAACTGCGAGCGAAATGCTGCGCTGCGCGCTGCTTGACGAGCAGACTACAAATCCGGCCAGTGCTTCAGTTCACGTGGAGTGCCGTCGGAATTATACAGCAGGGTCATGGGCTCGGCGGGCTTCGCCACTACGTCGGCGAGGGTGATGTTCCAGCGCTGCCACATTTCGGCCAGGGCCTGAGTGTAAGCCGAATTTTCCCAAGGGTTGAAAATGGCGCCCGTCACGTCATCGATTAGCGCATCGAACACCAGATGGGTGTCGCCGGGGCGCGGGGTTCGGGGATAGAGGTCGGGCACAACGTGCAGCAGGTGAGCGGCGTAATACACGCGCGCCTTGAACTCGGCAATTTGCACGGGGTGTAGCGGACGCTGCGCATCGGCGTACACTTTGCGCATGGCCTGACCGACGAGGCCAATGTCGACCAGGCAAGCCACCAGCACGGCTTTGTCGAGCTTGATGCTGAAAACGAGGGTGTTTAAATCGTCGTCGTATTCAAAAGCCGTGTGGTCCTCGCTGGCATCGGCTTCGAGCACAAACACGGAGCCGGGCACGAAATCGGCGTACTCGGTGGGCACGCGCAGGCCCTGCAGCAGCTGAAAGAACGCCTGGAAGCGCCGGACCAAGGCGGCGTTTTCGGCCAGCGGGTACTTGGGCTTGATGAGCGGTTCGAACTCGTTCAGCAGCTCGGTGATGAAGATGCCGTAGAACATCTTGCCCAACCACAGGAAAAGCTTGTCGTCGCCGAGGGCGCGCAACGCGGCCGGCCCTTGCGCGGAGGCGGCTTCTACTTGGCTTTCTAACTCGTCGATGCGCTGGCGGGCGGCTGGGCTGGCGGGTATGCGCAGGTCGCGGAAGGCCACGGTGCGCTGGTCGAGCAACTGAATGGGACGCTCGGCGAGCTGGTAGCGGGCCTGCAGCCAGTCAGCAAAGACCGGAACGGTATCGTCGGGGCCCACGGGCTGGCCGGTGAGGAAGCAGGTGCTGGGGCCGAACTGCATGCCATCGAACGGGTCGTAGGGAATGAGGTCGGCGGGGGTAAGCTGGGGGGACATAAGAATAGCGCGAACGAGGCAAAGGCGTCGCGGCGCACGACCAGACTACGCTGGACCGCGCGGCGACGCGAACCACAAAGTTAGCTTTGCGGTCCTGCGGGTCGCGCTACAATAGTATACGAACCGGCGAATCTACCGCGACAACGAGTTGCCGGCTTTGAGCAGCAGTTTGCTTAGGTTGTTGAGCGGGCTGCTGTAGTCGCCGCCGGCGTCCTCGGCTACCTTGGCGGTTTCGGCGCCGAGGCTGGCCAGGATTTCGGCGATGTCGTGGGCCGGGGTTTTGCTGTCGGCCAGCAGGGCACTGAGCTGGTTGAGCTCCTGCTTGATTTTGGCCAAGCCGGGACGCTCCGTGGAAGCCAGCACGGCTTGCCAACGCTCAATTTCGGTGCGGCCTTGGGGGCCCGAATTGGTGGGGGTGCTGGCCGTCAGAAAAGTAATCGTGTCGTCGAGCAGCGCGGTGTTTTGCTGGTCGGTCACGGCCATGGGCACTTCGGGAGTGGCGGGCGTTTGCGGAGTGGCGGCGGTGGAATCCATGGGAATGCGAAATAGGAAAGGTGCGTGAGGGCTATACTAGGGCCGAGACTAAAAAGTTAGCCCAGCGCCAGCCAACTGGCACCGGGGCGAACGGCAGGGCTTGGGGAGCGGGTTACCTTTTGGGCCGGCGCTTGATTAAACGGCATCTTCTCACCCCATTCATTGTTCCATGAAGACTTTGTTGAAAACCTTGTTGGTGGCCTCGGCCGTGGCCCTGAGCACCACCGCCTGCACCGAAGCCGAACAGAAAAACGCGGAAGCCACGGCCGACAATGCCGCCGACCGCGCCGAAGTAGCCGGTGAGCGCGCCGGCGACAAAATGGAGGCCGCCGGCCAAAAGATGGACGCCAAGCTGGAAGCAGCCGGTCAAAAAATGGACGCCAAGATGGACGCCGCGGGCAAAAAAATGGAAACCAAAATGGCCGAAGCCGACGCCAAGCTCGAAGCCGCCGGCGACAAGCTCGAAGCCAAAGCGAAGCGCTTGGGCGACGCCGCCGACCGCTCGACCCAGCAAACCAAAGAGAACGTGAAAGAAGCTACCCGCGACTAGCTACTAGCACTTCCGTTTACCCCAAAAAAGCCCATACGGTCATCGTATGGGCTTTTTTCTAATAGTGGTTACAGCTCGGCTACTTCGAGCAGTACCTCGTAGTAGGGGCGCCCGTACATGCGGGCCCGCAGCCACGCATAAAAGCTCATGGCCTGCAAGTCCTCGCGTTCGGAGGGCAGGAAAACCGGAAACTCCTCGACCCGGGCCGCGAACTCGGCACTGCGAGCCGAAGCCGGGTTGTTGATGACGGCCTGCACCAGTCCCAGGTAGCTCAGCACGAAATGGTAGGGGCCGCCGGCAATCGTTGCCGCTGTCGGCGGTTCTTCGGCGGCAACGACAGTTGCTGGCGCGGCCGGAAACCGCTCCACCAGGCTGCGCTCGATGGCTTTGAGGCGGCCCAGGGCCAGGTCTTCGTGCCCGAGCTCCAGCTGGATGAGCATTTCGCCCATGTTTTTTTTCAGCAGCCACTCCAGGCCCAGGTGCTCTTCCAGCCAGTGGTCGGTGCGGCCCAGGCGCAACATGGCATAGTTGGCTTTGCTGAAGTTCCGCTCGGCAAAGTAGTGGAAAACCAGCTGCAGCCGCGCGGTGAGGTCTTCCATCACGGGCAGGCCGGGTTTGGCTTTCAGCTCTTGTTCCAGCAAGGCGATGCTTTCGGAATT
>NZ_DASVSI010000019.1:0-54812 GCF_036388155.1 Hymenobacter sp.
GAAGTGGCCCACTACCTCGATACGTACTTCAACCTGGACCGCCGCCACTCCGCCCTGGGCTACCGCTCGCCCCACCAATTCGAACACGAGCTGAAAACCAACTTACCTTAGCTCACTGTCTGTTTTTACTGGACCACCCCAGTTGCTAGTATGATTATTTGGCTAACAACGGACAACTAAGAACGGACAACTAACAACTAACAACCGGCAACTCAATACCCCAGCGCCGTGTCATCGCCGCGCGGGTCGGCGCCGCCTTCCAGCGTGCCGTCGGGCAGCACGTGGATGATGTCGAGCCTTCCCCAGGGCAGGCGCGGGGCAGGGTGGTAGCCGCGCGCCTTCAGCGTGTCTACTGCGGCGGGCAGTAGGGCGCCGGCTTCCACGTCGATGACGTCGGGCAACCACTGGTGGTGCAGGCGTGGGGCCGTCACCACTTGCTGGGCATTCAGGCCGTAGTCAACAATGCCCAGAATGGATTGCAACACGCTGGTGGTGATGGTGCTGCCGCCCGGTGTGCCCGTCACGAGGGCTACTTTGCCGTTGCGGGTGAGGATGGTGGGCGTCATGCTGCTGAGCATGCGTTTGCCGGGCGCAATGGCGTTGGCCGTGCCGCCCACTAGGCCGTAGGCGTTGGGAACGCCAGCTTTGGCGCTGAAATCGTCCATCTCGTTGTTGAGCAGAAACCCAGCGCCGGGCACCACCACTTTGCTGCCATAGGCGCCGTTGAGGGTGGTGGTGCAGCTCACGGCATTGCCCAGCGCGTCGATGATGCTGTAGTGCGTGGTCTCGTCGCTCTCGTACCCGGGCAGGCCCATGCCTGCTGCCAGCGCTGCGCTGGCCGTGGCCCGGCCCTTGGGGCGCATGGAGGCCGCCCGCTGGCGGTTGTAGTCCACGTCGAGCAGCTTTTGCGTGGGCACCGTGCCGAAGTCCGGGTCGCCGAGGTAGGTGGCGCGGTCAGCGTAGGCGCGGCGCTCGGCTTCGGTGATGAAGTGCACGGCCAGGGGCGTGTGGTAGCCGGCCTGGGCCAGGTCGACGGGCTCCAGCATTTGCAGCATTTGCAGCAACGCCACGCCGCCGCCGCTCGGCGGGGGCATGGTGATGACGTCGTAGTCGCGGTAGCGGCCGCGCAGCGGCTCGCGCCATTTGGCCCGGTAGCCGTCCAGGTCGGCTTGGCTGATGAGGCCGCCGCCGCGCTTCATTTCAGCCAGCAGCAGGCGGGCGGTTTCGCCTTTGTAGAAGCCGGCGCGGCCCTGGTCGCGAATGCGGGTGAGCGTGCGGGCAAGCTCAGGCAGGCGCAGGGTGTCGCCGGCTTGCCACTCGCCGCCGCTGGGGCGCACGTAGGCAGGCGTGCTGCTGGGGTTGAATTTCTTAAACTCGGCCTGGGTGCGGTTCAGGCCTGCGGCCTCTTTCACCGTGAGCGGGAAGCCCCGCGTGGCCAGGGCCACGGCGGGCTGAATGAGCGCGGGCCACGACAGCTTGCCCATCTGCTTGTGCAGGGTCGCCATGCCGGCCACGGTGCCGGGGGTGCCCACGGCCAGCGAGCCTGCGGTGCTCAGCCCGGGCACGACGTTGCCCTGGGGGTCGAGGTACATGTCGCGGCTGGCTTTGGCGGGGGCCGTCTCGCGGAAATCGAGGCTGCCGGCCGAGCCGTTGCGGTCGCGGTAGAGCAAGAAGCCGCCGCCGCCGATGTTGCCGGCCACGGGCAGCGCCACGGCCAGCGCAAACTGTACGGCCACGGCCGCGTCGTAGGCGTTGCCGCCGCGTTGCAGGATTTGGGTGCCGATTTTGGAAGCTTCGGGGTGGGCCGACACCACCATGGCGTAGCGGGCCAGTTTGGGCGCCGCGGCTTTGGGCGGCGGGGTACCCAACGACCCCTCGAAAGCGCGCGACGTAGACGTGACGGGACGCTCGGCCGAGCAAGCCAACAGCAACGCCAACGGAATCATTACTAAACGTTTCATCATAAGTGGCAAAATAACGTTAAGATTGCCGCGCTTGCTACTACGCACCAGGAATTGAGGTTCAGCCCGCTAAAAACGTCGGCCAGCTGACGCCGGCTCTCGGTCAGCAGCTTTGGCTTGTTACTTTTGGCGTAAACCTTCCCGCACCATGGCTAAGTCGAACCCCACCGCCCCCGCCACCAAAACTCCCCGCCGCCCCCCGCTGGCCCTGGTCAAAAACGATGCGTGGCTGGCTCCCTTCGAGCCCGTGCTGCGCCAGCGCCAGGCGCGGCTGCAAACTCGGCTGGCCGAGATAGAACAGTACCACGGCTCGCTGCTGAATTACGCCACCGCGCACCAGCAGCTGGGATTGAACCACGACGCCAGCCGCGGCGGCTACGTGTACCGCGAGTGGGCGCCCGGTGCCGACGCGTTGTTTCTGATTGGCGATTTCAACGGCTGGAACCGACAGGCCAACCCGCTGCAAAAGTTGGATTTCGGCGTGTGGGAGGCTTTTTTGCCCGATACGGAATATAGTCAGCGCCTCACGCACGGCAGTCGCTTCAAGGTGCACGTGGTGGCCAACGGCCAGGGTAAGGACCGCCTGCCCGCCACCCTGCGCCGCGCCGTGCAAGACGAGCATACCAAGGACTTTGCCGGCCAGGTCTGGCGCCCCGAAACGCCCTTTGCCTGGACCGACCAGAACTTCCGAACCGCTGCTGCCGTCTCGGAACCGCTAATTTACGAGGCGCACGTGGGCATGTCCACCGAAGAAGGCCGGGTGGGCACCTACCGCGAATTCGCCGAAAACATCCTGCCGCGCATTGAGGCCGGGGGCTATAATACCATTCAGCTGATGGCCGTGCAGGAGCACCCGTACTACGGCTCCTTCGGCTACCACGTGGCGAATTTGTTTGCCGCCAGCTCCCGCTTCGGCACGCCCGAAGACCTCAAGTTTCTCATCAACGAAGCCCACCGGCGCGGCATCGCGGTGCTGCTCGACGTCGTGCACTCGCACGCCGTGAAAAACGAGGCCGAAGGGCTGGCCGATTTCGATGGCTCCGGCAACCTGTATTTCCACAAAGGCGAGCGCGGCAACCACCCCGGCTGGGACAGCAAGCTGTTCGACTACGGCCGGCCCGAGGTGCAGCAGTTTCTGCTCAGCAACGTGCGCTTCTGGCTCGAAGAGTACCACTTCGACGGCTTCCGCTTCGATGGCGTGACCAGCATGCTCTACCACCACCACGGCGAGGGCGTGGCCTTCGTGGGCTACGACAACTACTTCGGCCCCGCCGCCGACGAGGACGCCATTCTGTACCTGCAGCTAGCCACCACGCTGGCTCATGAATTCAAAGAGGACAGCATACTCGTGGCCGAGGACATGAGCGGGCTGCCTGGCCTCTGCCGGCCCATCGAGGAAGGCGGCGTGGGCTTCGACTACCGCCTGGCCATGGGCATTCCCGACTTCTGGATTAAGCTGCTCAAGCACACGCCTGATGAGCACTGGCCCCTCGGCGACCTGTGGCACACGCTCACCAACCGCCGCGCGGGCGAAAAAACCATCGCCTACGCCGAAAGCCACGACCAGGTCCTGGTGGGCGACAAAACTCTGTCGCACTGGCTCTTCGACGCCGGCATCTACACCCACATGCACACCGTGGACGGCGACCCCGGCGCAGCGCGGGCCCTGGCCCTGCACAAAATCATTCGCCTGCTCACGCTGGCCGCGGGCGGCGAAGGCTACCTCACCTTCATCGGCAACGAGTTTGGCCACCCGGAGTGGGTCGATTTTCCACGCCAGGGCAACGACTGGAGCTACCACTTCGCCCGCCGCCAGTGGAGCCTCGGCGACAACCCCGACCTGAAGTTCCACCAGATGGGCAACTTTGACAAGGCGCTGATTTACTTGGCCAAAGCCCAGCACCTGCTGGCCGCTGGCCCCGCCACGCTGCTCAAGCACGACGAGGAAAACCGAGTGCTGGCCTTCGAGCGCGGCGGCCTGGTGTTCATCGTCAACCTACACGTCGAAAAGAGCCTGACCGATTACCGCTTCTGGGTGACCGAGGAAGGCCAATACCGAGTGGTGCTTTCGTCCGACAACGTCCGTTTCGGCGGCTTCGACCGAACGGACGGGGCGTTTGTGTACGAAACCTACGAGCACCAACTCAGCCTGTACCTGCCGAGTCGGGTGGCGCTGGTGCTCCAGGGAGTGAGGTAGGATGGAGTTAGCATGTTTGTTTAAATCAACGTTAACCTTGCAGAATGTGGAAGAACTCCAAGAAGGCTGTTGGCACCAACCGGCCTGTACGGGTCCGATTGCAGTATGCGCCACAACTCCAAGAGTGGGCCCGGGTCCGGAAGCGCCTACTGGAGTTCCCCGCTCATTTCTACCCACAGCAGGCCGCCGAGTTGGTGGATTGTTGCTGCCGGTCCGCCGTGTTGCGACGGGTCATGCCGTACGTGAGCCTCGGACGGTTAGGCTTAGCACTAACCCGCTCGTCCCAGGGCGGCCCGTTATCCACCAACGATTCTCCTTGCTTATACTTCCATGAGGGGCGGTACATCGTGTCGAGCTACGACAACGAGGCCAAGTGGCCATTTGACACGGCGGCGGAGGCGACTGCCTTCGCAGAGAAACACCTTATCGTCGTGCCCCAAATTTAGAATTGAGGGAAACGGTCCGACTAGTGAAAGAAGGGGTTCCTAATTTTACGCCTCCTACTTTGAATTGCGTAGCAGCACGGCTCGTTGAATTTTAAATACCGGAACCTTCCCCTGAATCGCAATGATTTGCCCTGTAATGCGGTATTTTCGGTCAAAATTCCAAGGATAATCGAAAGTGGGGCTGCCCTTGTAGAGCGTTATAGTTCGACCGGGGACCGAAAAGAGCGACTCAAAAATAGCTTTGCTGGTCAAGTCTAAATCGGTTACCTCGTACCCCCGACTGTTATGCCATTCGAGGAGTTCATCTCGACTTAGCCGAGGCCCCGGCCCTCGGTCATTCACTTGATTGTCAATAAACGCTTGCCGTAAATGAGACGGAATGCTGACGGTACCGCTAACTACGGTTAAGTCTTGGCACGAAGTGCATTCATTGTGACGAACCACCAGGGTAACCGTCTGTTGCGGCTTTTGACGCATCCTTGACACAGGAAACTTATTCGGGACCCATAGGAGAAACACGGAGGCACAGGTTAACAGTAGTTTAATCATCTTTTCTCTATTTCTCCGGTTCAGTTGAATGTTCCTTTCGGTGAACCGACTGCCTAATGGTACTTATCAACCGGGCAAAAAGGCCCTATTATTGGGATGGAATTTAGAAAACTCGTCTAGCTTTCAAAGTTCACGAAACTTGAATTGGAGGTGAGTTTCGTGAATCCATCTTAGGTAAGGATGCTATCGAGGGCTGGACAGCTTTTTTGCAATTGGCCAGTGCCAATAAAGCCCGATAGTTACCGCTGCAACTCCAGCACCACCGCCGTTTTGGCCGGCAGCTGCAGCGTCGCCAGGCTGCTTAAGCTCTCACCGGTCAGCACATTCCGGGCCTTGGTAAAGCCAGTCATACGCTCCGAGAAGCGGGCGGTGGGCAGGGCGGCGGGCTTGTCGGAGGTGTTGGAGGCCACCATCACGGTGCCGGCGGCGTCGTATCGGAAGTACACGTAGAGGCCGTTTTCGGGCAGGTATTGCATCAGCTTGCCGGTGTGCAGCACTTTGTGGTCGCGGCGATAGGTGGCCAGCTTGCGCACGAAGTCGAAGGCCTCGTTTTCGCGCGCCGAGCGGCCGGCGGCGGTGAATTTATTTTCCTTGTCGTCGGGCCAGCCGCCGGGGAAATCGCGGCGCACCTCAGCATCTGTGGGGTCCTTGAAGTTCTTCATCAGGACTTCGGTGCCGTAGTACAAACTCGGAATGCCGCGGGTGGTGAGCAGCCAAGTCAGGCCCATCTTGTACTTGTCGAGGTCGTCGCCGATTTCGGAGAGGAAGCGGTGTTGGTCATGGTTGTCGAGCAGGGTCACCAGCTTGGTGGGGTCCTGGTACACGGCGTCCTGGGCCAGCACCTGGTAGAATTTGTGCACGCCGCCGTCGTAGCTCACGCCTTGCTTCAGCGCATCCAGCATGCCGTATTCCAGCACGAAATCGATGGTGCCGGGCTGGTTCGACTTGAAGGGAAAGTTGATGTTGTTGCGGGTGTAGTGCGCCTGGTCCACCACGTTGTTCACCATCGACTCGCCGAAGATGTGCAGGCGCGGGTATTCGGCCAGCAGCGCGGCGTTGCAGCGGTTCATAAACGGCTGGTCGTTGTACATGTAGGTGTCGATGCGGTAGGCATCAACGCCAAAATATTCTACCTGCCAGATGGCGTTTGCAATCAGGTAGTTGGCCACGTACGGGTTGCTCTGGTTGAGGTCCGGCAGGAAGGGCACGAACCACCCGTCGAGGGTGTTTTTGCGGTCGCTCTCGGACGCATGCGGGTCCGTGATGGGCTGGTAGCGGTAGCTGGTGTTGGTGTAGGTGGGCCACTGGTGCAGCCAGCTTTTCATGGGCAGGTCCTGCAGTATCCAGTGGGTGTTGCCCACGTGGTTGTACACGGCATCCTGCACCACTTTCAGGCCGGCGGCGTGGGCTTTTTTCACGAAGTCTACGTAGGCCGCGTTGCCGCCGAAGCGCTTGTCGATGTTGTACTGGTCGGTGAAGCCATAGCCGTGGTAGGAGGCGCGCATGGTGCCGCCTTCGTTGGTCAGCGGCTGGTTGTTTTCGATGAGGGGGGTGAACCACACGGCCGTCACGCCCAGGTCTTTGAGGTAGGGGAGGCGCTGGGCGGCCCCGGCCAGGTCGCCGCCGTGACGAAAGAAGGGGTTGGCGCGGTCGTGGTTGGGGTCGCGCAGGTCGGCGAACTTGTCGTTGCTCGGGTCACCGTTGGCAAACCGGTCGGGCATGGCCAGGTAGATGAAGTCGGCCGCCGTCACTCCCTGGGCTTTGGGGGCCTTGTCGCGGGCGCGCAGCTCCCAGCTTTGGGTCACGGTTTGGCCGCCTTTTTTGCCTATCAGTTGCACCTTGCCGGGCTTGGCCGTGGCCGCAATGCTGAGGTCCAAGAAGGCGTAATTGGGGTTTGCCACGGTGTTGGTTTTCACCAGCTTCACCCCAGGATAATTGACGGTGTAGGCCAGCGTGCCCGCGCCGGGGCCGTGCACCAGCAGTTGCACGTTGGGGTTCTTCATGCCCACCCACCAGTTGGTGGGATTCACGCGGTCGATGCTGACGGTTTGAGCGCCGGCCAGCAGCGGCAGCAACAAGAGCAGCAGGAAGCAGCTTTTTTTCATGGGAACAGTGGATGGGTGGGAAACCAACAGGGAAGAACGGTTATAATCATCACGTCATGCAGCGCGCCGCCAAGCATCTCGCGTGTGGCAGTAACTGATTACTGGTGGCGGGCGAGATGCTTGGCTGCGCGCTGCATGACGTTTTTTTTACAAAAGTCACTTACCCGCGCTTGCGGCCTTGGGCCAGCATGGCCACGGCCTCACCCAGGCGCTTGGCGCGGGTTTCGGGCTTTTTGGCGCCTTCCAGCCAGCGCACATAGTCGCGCTGGTGAGTGTAGGCCAGCTTGGCGAAGTAGGCCGCGGCTTTGGGGTTGGCGGCCAGCTGTTCGGCCAGGTCGGCGGGGGCTTCCATCTTGCGCTCGGTCACGTCGCGCGACAGCGTGACGCGCACCGTGTCGCCCACGGTCTTGCCGATGGCCCGGCGAATCTGCTTGAGCAGCAACAAGCCGTGGTGCCCGTCGCCGAGCGGCACCACGGTGCCTTGGTAGGGGTAGCCGTCGAAAGTAGCCTGTACGGGCACCCGGCCCTTGGTACCGTAGGCCTCCGGCACCGAAAACGGCAGCACGACAAATACGCCGCCATCGCCCTCCTCGCCCGCTTCTAAAACGGCTTCAAATTCGTGTTCGGGCTGCATATAATCTGGGAATGGCGGTTGATTGAAACAAGTCAGTCCGACAAAGTAAGCCGGTGCATTTCTATTCTGACCTGCCGCCTTGTCGCCTATTCCTGGGCCGGAAGCACCAGCACGGGCAGGGTGCTGTGCAGCAGCACCTGCGCCGTCACGCTCTGATGAAACAGCTGCCCCCACACGCTACGCCGCCGGGCAATGAGAACCACCATGTCGAACTCCACGGCCTGCGCGGTTTGCAAAATCCCCTCGGCCGGGTGCGGGGCTACCACTGAGCGCGTCCGGATGGTCTGAGGTTTGTCTACCAACACGCCCGCGTGCAACACCGAATCGAGCGCGGCGGTCGACGCGCCAAGATGCTGCGATTCCTCAGCCACGTGCAGCACGGTCAGCTCGGCTTTCAGAGCCCTGAGCACTTGGCTCAGCACCAAGGCGTGCTCGCCCAGGGCGAAGGGCTCACCATCGACGGCGAGCAGCAGGCGGCGGGGCGGGTGCGCCGCGTGAATGGCGTGCGGCACCACCAGCATGGGGTAGGGCGCGGCCCGTAACAGCTCCAGCGACGTCGTGCTTACAAGCTCGTCCGGAACGGGCCCAGTGTCGGGACGGCCCAATACTACGAATGTGGGGCGGTGGCGGCTCACGGCATCGGCCACGGCATCTACCACCCGTCCGTGGCCCACTTCCGAAACGATGGGAACCGATAAATCCTTTGCCAGGCTGTTAAAAGTCACTTTGATGGCCTCCGAATTCAGGTTGTGCAGCGCGCCCGTAAACCGCTCGGGGTCGAGGATGGAGTCGCGGCGCACGTGCAGCAAAACCAGCCGCGCGGCGAGGGGGGCGGCCAAATTGGTGGCGTAATCCAAAGCCTTGACCGCGGCGCCGAAGAAATCGGTCAAAATCAGGAGGGAGGGAACCATTAGAAGTCGGAAAAAGGTGAAACCTGTGAACATAGCCCAATTTAACTCATTGGGTAAGTCGTCCGGCAAACGGAAACCCCTCCGCTTCTTGCCTGAGGCTCAACTAGTAGCTGCTCCCTGCAGGGCGTGTTGCACGGCGTCCTCGTCGGCGGCCGCCACCACCAAGATTTCGCCAATGCTGGTGCCGTATTGCGCGCGCATGCGCTGGCCCACGCCGTCGTCGGGCACGAGGATGAGGCGGGCGCGGCGCAGGGCCATGCGCTCTATTTCGAGCAGCCAGCCGCGCTCGGCGGGGCTGGTGAAGTCGGTGGCCAGGCTGGCGGCGTACAGCACCAGCGGCTGGCCCGTGCTGTTGCGAATTTCGAGCGCGGCCAACCACGCCGGCCAGTTGGGCGCATATATCACCCCAAACTCGGCGTGGTTGCGCACCAGCCGGGCGGCCTGGCGGGCGTACTCTATCATCCGAAAGTTCAGGCCATCCAGGGCCGGCGTCCGCGCCGTGAGCACCGCCTCAGGCGGTGGGGGAGCAGGCAGTTCCGGCACGGAGGCGCTAGGGGCTGGCTTGTCCGGCGTCAGGTTGTCTTCGGGCGCAGACAGGTCGCTGGCTTCGTCGGGGCCCATTTCTTCGATGGGCTCATCGAACGCTTCGGGGCGTAGGGTTGGGCCCGCTTCCGACGTGTCTTCTTCCGCTGCGTCCGGGGCGGCTTCTCCGTCGGTGGGGGCCAAGGCGGCCGCTGTGGCAAGGGGGCTGAAGCCCGTGGGCCAGCTGCGGGCGGCTTGGGCAAGGTCGGCGGCTTCGCGCACGGTGGGGGTGGGCCGGGGCGAGGGCACGGGCGCCACCACTGGCGGGCCGGCCACTGTGCTGGAGCCGAGGTAGGGGGCGGCCGGAGTCTGCCAGCTGAGCCCTTGGGGAGCGTTGACGCCGGTGGGCCACTGGCTGCGGGCCAGGGCCGATGCAGGCTGCGCAGCGGGGTTGGGCGCGGGCAGCGCGGCTTCGACTTGAGCTGCGTCGGCTTCATTCAGCTCATTTAACCCAATCAGGAGCGAAGCAAAAGGGGCGCTACGGGCCACCAAGACCGGTTGGTCGAGGCGACGAATGCCCGGCGTGCCTGCTTCAACTGCGGTTTCGAGGGCAGAAATTTCTGTGTCTGCTGCTGTGTCTTCGGCCGCGGATGCCTTCGTTCTGGAGCTTGCAGCGGTAGCGGGCCTGTTCTCGGTATCGGTTTCGGGGGCTTCGGGCAGGTGAGGGTACAGCGCCACCACCGGTTGCTCGGCGGCCAGCCGGTACACCAGCGGCAGGGTGGGGGGCAGGGCCGCCCCGCCAAGCACGGCCACCCGGGGGTCGGCTTCGTCCCAGGCCAGCAGCAGAACAGAAAAATCGGGCGGGGTCATAGGCAGCTAGGGAGAGGCAAATTCCGGCCGGTGGGGACGCGCACGGCGGTGCAGCAGCCAATCAATCCCCAATGCTACGGCAGCGGGCCCACATATCGGCTAAAATTTCGCGAACAGCCGGCCGGTAAAAAGTAACTTGCGTACTTATTCTTCATTTCACCGGCCCGGCCGGTCTTTTTTTGCCCGGTTCGCCCGCGGCTTTTGCCTTTTGCCCCGCATTGGTTTATGAATACGATTCAGGAAAATAATTACATGGTAAACGACCTGGCGGCCAAGAGCCACCAGGAACATTATCCCGGCGAAGTCATTCGCGCCGACCAACTCGACGGTAACCGCTTTTTATTTAATTGCCAGAATGGGGTGCGGCTGCTGCTGCACGTACTTTCGGACAAAATCCTGCGCTTTCGCTACCTCACCGACGGCCCCCTCTCGCCTGACTTTTCCTACGCCGTGCCCGCCGATGCCACCACCCGGCTGGCCCCTGCGCACGTAGAATTCCGCGAAAAGCCCGACCACTACCGCCTCACCACGGCCCGCCTCATCTGCATTATTCAGAAGGAAAACCTCAAGGCCCGCGTGCTGGACCGGTCGGGCACCATCCTGAGCGACGACGAGAAAGGCTTTCATTGGGAGTACGACTACGACACCGGCAACGACATTGTGAAGATGAGCAAGCAGGTGCCGGCCGGCGTGCACTACTACGGCCTCGGCGACAAGCCCGACAACATGAACCTGCGTGGCAAGCGCTTCACCAACTGGGGAAGCGACACCTACGGCTACACCAAAGGCTCGGACCCGCTCTATAAGAACATCCCGTTCTACCACGTGCTGCACCAGAAAATTGCCCACGGCATTTTCTTCGACAACACCTTCCGCGCCAGCTTCGACTTTGCCGCCGAGCGCGCCGACGTGACCAGCTTCTGGGCCCAGGGCGGCGAGCTGAACTACTACTTCATCTACGGCCCCACGCTGATGGAGGTGACCCAGGAATACACGCTGCTCACCTGCCCGCCCGAGCTGCCGCCGCTTTGGACGCTGGGCTACCAGCAGTGCAAATGGAGCTACTTCCCGGAGAGCAACGTGAAGGAAATCACCAGCGGCCTGCGCGACCGCAAGATTCCCTGCGATGCCATTTACCTGGATATCGACTACATGGAGGGCTACCGCTGCTTTACCTGGAGCAAGCAGCATTTCCCCGACCCCAAGCGCATGGTGCGCGAGCTGGCCGAGGACGGCTTCAAGACCGTCGTCATTATCGACCCGGGCATCAAGATTGACCCCGAGTACAGCGTGTACCAGGAAGGCATTGCCAACGACTACTTCTGCCGCCGCGCCGATGGCCCGCTGATGAAGGGCTCGGTCTGGCCCGGCCTCTGCAACTTCCCCGATTTCACCGCGCCGCAAGTGCGTGAATGGTGGGCGGGCCTGTTCAAGGAGCTCATCCAAGACATCGGCGTGAAGGGCGTGTGGAACGACATGAACGAGCCGGCGGTATTCGAAAAAGGCACTTTCCCGCCCGATGTCCGCTTCAACTACGACGGCCACCACGCCTCGCACCAGAAAGCGCACAACATCTACGGCATGCAGATGGCCCGCGCCACCAACGACGGCGTGAAGCAGTTCAGCTACCCCAACCGGCCCTTCACCATCACGCGCAGCACCTACAGCGGCGGCCAGCGCTACTCCTCCGGCTGGACCGGCGACAACATTGCCTCCTGGGAACACCTCTGGCTGGCCAACATCCAGTGCCAGCGCCTGAGCATCTCGGGCTTTAGCTTCATTGGGTCTGATATCGGCGGCTTCGTGGACACGCCCACCGGCGAGCTTTACGCCCGCTGGATTGCGTTGGGAGCCTTCCACCCGTTCTTCCGCACTCACTCCTCCGGCGACCACGGCGACCAGGAGCCCTGGAGCTTCGGCGACACCGTGACCGACCTGGCCCGGCACTTCATCGAGCTGCGCTACCGCCTGCTGCCCTACATGTACACCACGTTCTGGCAGTACGCCACGGCCGGCACGCCCATGCTGCGCCCGCTCACCTTCCTCGACCAGAACGACACCGAAACCTACCTGCGCATGGCCGAATTCGGCCTCGGCGACAACCTGCTGGTCTGCCCCATCACCCAGCCCGGCGCCGAGGGCCGCTGGATGTACCTGCCCCGCGGCGACTGGTTCTACTACTGGACCGACGCCCCCACGGCCGGCGGCGCCGAAGTCTGGGCCACCGCCGACCTCACACGCATTCCGCTTTTCGTGAAAGCCGGTGCCGTGCTCCCCATGCAGCCCGTGCTCCAGTACGTGGGCGAAAAAGCCGTTGAGGAGCTCACCCTGCACGTTTACTACAAAAACGGCACCCTCGAAAGCCTGCACTACGACGACGGCGGCGAAGGCTACGCCTACCAGGAAGGCCAGCGCACCGTGCGCCGCTTCACCGTCACCGGCTCGCCCACCGAGCTGCTGCTCACCCAGGCCATCGAAGGCGACTACCAGCCCAGCTACGCCACCTACCGCGTGGTGCTGCACGGCGTGGCCGGCCCCATCGAAGTAACCGCCGACGGCCAGGCTGCCCAGGTAACGGAAGCCACTTTAGAAACGGGGCTGACGCTGCCCAGCCTCGTGGTGCCGGTTGGCTTCGGCGAGGTGCGGGTGAGCGTGGGGCCGCCGTTGGGGGAGAAGGCAGTTGCGCCGGCGCCAGTTACTCCGGCCGCTTAAGTTTCTTTAAGTTTCAAACAAAGAAGGTGCTCAATAAGCACCTTCTTTGTTTGAAATAAATCAAAACTGCCTCATGAAGAAACTACTGCACTTCTCTATTTACTACTTGGCCCTGCTGCTGGTGGAAATGGTTGTTGAGTTCTGTTGCCTTCTTTTTGATTCCTTCAACTTTCGGAGGAATATTGACGGAGTTATACTAACGACTTTATGGAGAGTGCTTTTTTATGGATTGCCTTGGGTTATCATCTTTTGGGTATTCTACTATAAGTACAGTTCTTCGCTGAGCATTAACAAACGGCTCCTACTCTTGTCAGTAGTCAATATACTCGTCTATGTGGGACTTTCTTGCGCCAGTGAGATGATATGGGGGAAGAATGTGCCCCTTCCAGCCGAAGGTATTATGTTTAGGGTGACGTGCGTAGCCGTCATTGTTAGCCCTCTGCTAGTTGGACAAATACCTTTCTTTCGGTACCCGGCTGGCATGAGTTTAGCGCAGCGTAACCCGTGACCAATAACGCGGAGAAGAGAAGGTGAGCCTCCTGCTTTGATGAATATTTGCGATGCGCTGCCACCTAGTGTTTGTGGCAGGCACGTCGCACCGCCACCCCCACTTCGTGTCGCAGCCGCCCCAGTAACTAAAGCCGCCCGGGAAACGGGGCTGGCGCGGGCCAGCCCCGTGGTGCCGGTGAGCTGGCCTTGCCAACGCGAACGGATGAGGCACGTAAAGCAGAAGCGTGCCGCACCTCGCGCCACGCTTCTGCTCTTTTTTAATGCACCGGACCTTAGAACTGACCGTTCCACCGGCCGTTACCGACGCGCTGAGCGCCCAATTGGGCGAATTAGATAGCGTGATTGGCCTGTCGCTGCAGCGCGGAGCCTCGCTCAAGCCCGTCGGCGATTTACTGACTGTGCACGTGCTCAACCGCGGAACCGACGACGTGCTGCGCTGCGCCCGCGCCGCCATTGCCGACCCGCAAGCCCTGTCGGTGGTAACCAGCGAGGTGGCCAGCTTCATTGCCCCCGCCAACCACGAGGCCGTGGACGACGACCGCGACGAGGCCATTTGGGAAGAAATGGAGAGTGGCTTGCGCCATCAAGGTCGCATCACCGTCAACTACCTCTTACTGATGGGGCTGGGCGGCATCGTAGCCGCCATCGGCCTGGTGTCTGAGCCAGTGCCCCAGGCCGTGGCCTTTGTGGCCTCGGCCATCATTGCCCCAGGGTTCGACCCCATGACCAAGGTTCCGCTGGGGCTGGTGCTCCGGCATTGGCAGTTGGTGCGGCGCGGCATCGAGTCGTTCTTGGCCGGCTACGCGGTGTTGGTGGCCGCTGCCGCGCTCACCATGTGGGCCTTGGTGGCGGCTGGCGAAACCAGCGCCGACGCACTGGCGGCCAACGGCGAAGTGCAGCATTTGGCCCACCCCAAACTGATGGAACTGCTGCTGGCGGCCGCAGGGGCCCTTTCGGGTTTGGTCATCCTGGCGGCTTTCCGGCGCAGCTTCCAGGCCGGGCCGCTCATCGCCATGGCGTTCATTCCGGCCGCTGCGCTGGTAGGAGCCGGCTTGGTGGTGGGCCGCTTTGATTTGGCGTTGGAAGGGCTGGAGCGGTTCGGGGCCGACTGGGGGTTCATTGTGGCGCTGGGCGTGCCCTTTTTGTGGCTGAAGCAACGCTTCGTTCACCGGCGACAGCCGTTGGTGTAACCCGCCCGGCCACCGCCAGTCAGTGCCAGCAGGGGATTGGATTTAGAACTCTGCCAGCCTGGAAACAAAAACGGCGCCCATGAAGGACGCCGCTTGCATTCAACCATTAAAAGGCTTCTGCCCCCTTATCGAGTTATTAGCTTCTTGGTGATAATGCCCTTGCTGGTCAGAACTTGCAGCGTGTAGACGCCGCCTGGCAGGCCACTTAGGTCGAGGGAGCGGGGCGCGGTGGTTGCTTTGGGCGCCACTTCGCTGCGCACCACGCGGCCGGTGGCGTCGAATACGGTGAGGGGCGCGGCCAGCAGCGCCGGCTCGGTGGCGCTGAGCACGTAGCGGCCGTCGGCGCTGGGGTTGGGGTACACGCTCAGGGTGGCGGCCAGGGCGGCGTCGCGCGTGGTCGTGACCGTGCCGGTGAAGGAGATATCGTCGACTTGCAGCACGGTGCCGGGGGTTACGCCTTCGACAGAGCCCGACACGAAGATGATGCGCACGGTGTCGGGTTGGGCGCTGGAGAAGTAATCTAACGGCAGCGTTTGCAAGGTATAGGCGGTGGCCGGGGTTAGGCGGTCGATGTAAGCTTCAGCAATGACTGTCGTGTTGCCGCCCACGGTGCGGGTAAGTTGCACGCCCATGGCTGCCGAGTCAGCAAGAGCACTCGGTCCGGTTAGCTTGTAACCAAACTGCATCTGGGCTGGCCGCCCAGTGAAGGGTAGGCCGCCGGGAAGTTCGGCGTTAGTGGTTAAGCGAGTGCCCAAAATCATGAAAGCGGGCACTGATATAGGTGTAAAAGGAATAGTAGCTGTTTCCAGCTTAGCCGCGAACGGTCCAGTGCGGGCATCTGTCGTTTTGGTTACATTGTTAATGCTAAGGCCGGGGATTGGCAGCGGCAAAAACGACGGCAGAAAGTCGTTCGTCACCAACCAGTTCGTGGGGGGTTCGATGCCGTTGCGCGGGGCCCACGAATCGAGGTTGCTGTTGGGGAAGGTTTGGGCCTGGGCTGGGGCAGCAGCCAGCAGACTGACGCCGGCGGTCAGGGCCAGTAGCGAGCGGAGAAGTGCTTTCATAAATGAAAAGGTAAAATGGTTAGTGAAACAGAGTTACGTAATTGATGTATCAACTACCAGTAAGGTTGTATGAATTACTAAAAATAATTTTTCCTATTGATTTATCGGGTTGGCGCACTTGAGAGGCGTGTGCTAACCCCAGGATGCGCTCTACCCCAGCTCTCCTTGATTTAGTTGCCCGGCGCCCCGTCATTTGCTGGGATTACTTTGCCCCATGCCCGGTACCACCATTCAAGCCATTAGCCTCTACAAGTTGCTCGTGCCGCTGCGCGAGCCGTTCGTGATTTCCCTCGGCCCGCTGGCGGCGGTGCAAAACGTGGTGGTGGTCATTCGCACCAAAGACGGGCACCTTGGGTTCGGCGAGTGCAGCCCTTTCCTCACCATCAACGGGGAAAGCGTGGATACCTGCTTCGTGGTGGGCCAATACTTTGCGCCGGTCCTGAAGGGCCGCGATGCGTTGAACCTGGCCGGCAATCTGGCCGAGCTAGACCGCATCATCTACGGCAACAGCAGCGTCAAAAGCGCTTTTGATATTGCCTTGCACGACATTGCGGCCCAGCACGCGGGCCTGCCGATATATAAGTTTCTGGGCGGGAACAACCGCAAAACCCTGCACACCGACATGACCGTGAGCCTGGGCGCCCCCAACAAGATGTGCGCCGATGCCGTGCGCTTCCAGCGGGAAGGCTTCCCGGCCATCAAGGTGAAGCTGGGCGGTACGCTAAAGGAGGACGTGGCTCGAATTCGAGCCATTCGGGAGGGCATTGGCCTGGCGCACCCGTTGCGCATCGACGCGAACCAAGGCTGGCAGACCGCCGACAATGCCATTGCCGTGCTGCACGCCCTGGCCGAATTCAACATTGAGCACTGCGAAGAGCCCATTCTGCGGCAGCATTTTATGGAGCTGAGCCGGGTGTCGGCGGCCTCGCCCATCCCGATTATGGCCGACGAAAGCTGCGGCGACGAGCACGACGCCGCGCGGCTCATTCAACTGCAGGCCTGCCAGATGCTTAACATCAAGCTGGGCAAGTCGTCGGGTTTTCACCGAGCCCAGAAAATCGCCAAATTGGGCGAAGCAGCGGGCCTCGCCTTGCAAGTGGGCGGCTTCCTGGAGTCGCGCCTGGGCATGACTGCCGCTGCCCACCTGGCCCTCACCAACGACGCCATTCGGCACTGCGATTTCGACACGCCGCTCATGTTCACCGAAGACCCCGTGGTGGGCGGCATTCGCTACGGCGCCGGCGGCGTGATTGAAATGCCCGCCGGCCCGGGCTTGGGCGCCACCATCGACGACGCAGTTTTGCGCCGGGCCGAACAAGTCCATTTCTGATGCGCAAGGCGAACCTGATGCCGCTTCTGGGTGATGGTACCCGCGGCCCGAACTCTACGATTTTACCCTCCGCTGTTTGCCAGGGCGCGCTAACATGGCTGCTGCTGGGACTGCTGCTGATGCTGAACGGGCCTGCGCAAGCGCAGATTCGGCCGAACCCGTTGCGCCAAATGCTGCGCCACGACACCGTGGGCCTCGGGCGTGTGCTGGCCCATCCCGGACGCTACCGCCTCCAAATTCTCTACACTGAAATCCGTCGCGACGCGGCCGGGACGCCGCACTTTCGCCGGTATGGCTACCGGTTGCGGCCACGAGAATACTTCTACCCGGCCAGCACCGTGAAGCTGGCCGCCGCGGCCCTGGCGCTGGAGAAGCTGCGAGCCCTGGCCACCCAAGTCCCCGGCCTCAGCCCCGAGGCCATCATGCTCACCGACTCGGCCTTTGCCGGCCAAACGCGGGTGCGCCGCGACAGTAGCAGTGCCAGCGGCCGGCCCACGCTGGCCAACTACGTGCGCAAGGCGCTGCTGGTGAGCGACAACGACGCCTTCAACCGGCTGTATGAATTCGTGGGGCCCGCCGAGTTGAATGCC
Source organism: Hymenobacter sp. (assembly GCF_036388155.1). Taxonomy (NCBI): domain Bacteria; kingdom Pseudomonadati; phylum Bacteroidota; class Cytophagia; order Cytophagales; family Hymenobacteraceae; genus Hymenobacter; species Hymenobacter sp. The sequence continues at coordinate 17,592 of NZ_DASVSI010000019.1, forward strand.
GGCCTGGTCCGGCTGGGGTTGCGCGACAGCCGCCTGCAGCACCGCCTGGCGGTGGGCGACCAGGAACCCGGCAGCCGCCACACCAACCTCGTGGCATTTTACGCCGACACCGCCGCCACGCAGCTTTTGTACAAGCAGCCGGCCGCCCATTACGGCGGCCCGTGGCCCCAGCTGCGACTACGCGGCGAAGGCGTCGGGAAAAGCCACGTGCAAGGCACGCAGGTAGTGGCCGGGCCTCTGGACTTCCGCCAGAAAAATGCCTTTTCGCTGCCCGACCTGCAGCGCATGTTGCAAGCCGTGCTTTTCCCCGAAAGCCTGCCGCCCGCCCAGCGCCTGCGCCTCGCGCCCGACGACTACGCGCTGCTGCGCCAAGCCCTGTCGCAAGCGCCGCGCGAAAGCCCGTCGCCGCGCTACGACGTGGCCCATTACCCCGATACCTACGCCAAATTCCTCCTGGGCGGGGGAGGGCAGGTGCCCTTGCCGCCGGGCGTGCGGGTGTTCAACAAAATCGGCCAGGCCTACGGCTTCCTCATCGACAACGCCTATGTGCAGGACCAAGCCAACGGCGTGGAATTCATGCTGAGCGCCGTGCTTTATGTGAATGCCGACGGGGTGCTCAACGACGACCGGTACGAATACGACAGCATCGGTTTTCCTTTTCTGCGCGACCTGGGCCGCCGCGTCTACGAAGCCGAACGCCGGAAACAGCGCTGAATTTTTTGGTTGTTAGTTGTTGGTTGCTGGTTGCTGGTTGTCAGTTATTAGTTATCTGCTTCAAAAACCAGCTAGCAACTGACAACCAACAACTGGCAACTAACAACTCCTCACTCCACCACCAGCCGCTGCGACTGTCCGCCGCTGCGCACCACGTACAGTCCGGGAGCCAATCCGCTTGGCAACTGTAGTTGAAGCGGCCCATCGGCGGGCAGCACCGCACTGAGCAGCACCCGGCCGGTGAGGTCGATGAGCTGCACTGCTTTGCCCGGCGCGATGCCGCCTACCGAAACCGCGCCGCGAGCGGGATTGGGCCACACCTGCAGCCGGGCTGCCACACCGGCGGGCACCGCCACGGTGCGTACTGGCGAGAAGCTCTCGGTGCCATCGGCGTCAATCTGCCGCAGGCGGTAGTAGACGGTGGGGCCGGCGTAGGTGGGGAGGGCGCCGTCGGTGAACTGGTAGGGCGTGGGGCTGGTGCTATTGCCTTTGCCGGCCACCCAAGCCACGCGCCGGAAGGTGGTGCCGTCGGCCGAGGCTTCTACGGCAAAGCCGGTGTTGTTTTTCTCCGAAGCGGTGGTCCATTCCAGCAAGGCGGCGCTGCCCTGCGCTTCCGCCGTGAAGCGGGTGAGCTCCACGGGCAGGGGGCCCGCCAGGGTGATGTTGGCGTTGTTGATGGCAAAAAACACGTTGTTCACGGCCTGGATTTTCAGGCGTCCCTGGGTGGTGTTGAGGCGCGGTAGCTGCACCGAAACCGAACCGTCGTTGGGCGTGCTGGCGAGCAGCACCGTGGGAAACGTGAGGCCGCCGTCGCTCGAAAACAAGACTTGCACGTTGGCGCAGTTCACGGGGGCTTGGTCGGTGCCCAGCACGTTCCACGTCAGGGCGTAGGCACTGCCCGGGGCTGCCGTGAATGCGGCGGCGGGGGCCGTGATGGCAAACGGGCCGGCCGCGGCCACGGCCAGGGACACGTTGGCGCCGGCCACCCCGCCTCGGTTGTCGCGCGCAGTGAGGCGAAAGTTGAGCGAACGCGCCACCAGGGGCAGGATTTCGCCGACCGAAAGCGTGTTGTTCAATAGGTTGGCAAGGGCGGGGAAGGTCCGTGCCGGACTAGCCACCGGCGCGAAGCTGCGAAACAGCGGCGGGCCGGAAGGGTCGGCGGCGGCGCCGTCCAGGCCCGTGGGGTTGCCCCGGTCCAGCTGTTCCCAGGAATACGTGAGGGCGTCGCCGTTGGGGTCGGTGCCGGCGCCGGTCAGGGCGAAGGGCGTGCCCATGGGAATGGTGTAGGAAGAAGGCGGCACGGTGACGGCCGGGGGGCGGTTGCCGGTGGCGCTGGTGCTGCCGCAAGTGAGTTCGGGGATGATGGCGCTGAGGCTGCCGGCGTGGAAAAAGCGCACGGGCGGGCCTACGTTATCCGGCGAGCACCGCGAGTCGTACGACATGAGGGTGTTGCCGGCGCCCGGCTCGAAGGCCAGGTCCGGGTCGCGGTTGCCGCCGCTGCAGTTGCCGCCTTCGCCGTTAAACGTGTGGCTGGAACCCAGCTGGTGGCCTATTTCGTGGGTAACCACCGTAGTCATGAGGCCCGCCGAAGACCCGGTGGAAGACCCGCCCCCTTTGTACGAAGCCGAACACACCGACCCCACGTAGGCAATGCCCGAGTAGCCGCCCGCGCGGTAGCCCAGCACGTGGCCCAGGTCAAAGGTGGTCACCCCCAGTTTCGCGCCGAGGGAGGTGCGGTTGGTTTCCATCAACTCATTGGGGTTGGCGTTGTTGTACGGGTCGGTGGCCGCATCGAGGTAAATCAGCTGGTCGGTGTTGGCCACCAGCTGCAGGCGCAGCGACAGCTCCCGCTCGTACACCGCATTGAGGTTGCTGACCAGGGTGGCCATGCTGGCCAGCGTGCCGGCCACGCTGTTGCCGCCCAGGTTTTGCACGTATTCGCCGGTGGCGGCCAGGGCCAGGCGCAGGGTGCGCAGCTGGGTGCCGTAGGGGGCGGGGGGCAGGGGCGGCACGCCGCCGGCCACGCGCTGCGCCCGGCCGGGAATCTGCCGGGTCACGCAATCAAAATTGCCCGGGGCTTCGGCACGGCTCTGGTAGCGGTTGGCCACGCTGGGTTCGGCCACCACGCCGATGGTGGCGGTGGCGGTGAGCACCTGGGCGTGCACGCCCGTGGGGGCCGTTTCCAAGCGCAGGGAGGCGTCGGGGTCGTCGAGGCCGCGGCCGGCGTAGGTCTGAATCTGGGGGTAGCGCGCGGCCAGCTCGGGGGCCAGCACCGGCACGTGGGTTACGGCAAACCGGTGCAGCGTGCCATCAGGAAAAGGAATTTCCAACGTAACGGCCGCCGCGGCCTGATTTTCGGGCGGGGCCGCTGCCAAACGGGACGTGAGCTGCGCGGCGTCCAGGGTGAACCATTGTCCTGGTCCGGGCTTTGCGGCCCCGTCGCGGGCCTTGGGGGCCGGGGCTGGCTGCCACAGCGGCGTGCCCGATTGGGCGTAGGCATGCTCGGCAACGAGCAGAGCCCAGAAAATCAACAGGGTGAAAACAGCGCGGCAACCCTTCGTCATAGAGTACAGGTAATGGCAGCCGGGCAAGCTAGCGGGCCGGTCGGCAGCGCCGCTCTGCCTCTGTAAAGCGGCTGCGTACGCGCAACTGGCACCGTTTCGGATTGCTTCAGCCGGTCCGGTTTGGTGCTGACTTAAGCACCAAACAGCTGGAAATAGTTCAGCTATAATGCTACTGCTATGCAACTAATGCTCAGTTAATCAATCAATTAAAGTAATAATATGTCGGCATAATATAATAAATCCAAAAATTAAGCTAACTGTTGGCCATTCTTATTAGTTGCCTAACCAGAGCTTTTCTACGGCCGCAAATGCCTCCTACAGAAACCGCGCTTTGAGGGCAGGCGTGGGCAGCATGCAGCTTTCCTGGCGCCCAAACCAGCGGTAGCGGTGCCGGGCCACGAAGCGGTAAAGGGCGTCGCGCAGCTCGCGGGGCAGCACCAACCCAACCGATGCTACTTGCCACACGCCCCCCAACCGGCGGGCGATGCCCAGCACCGCCGAGGAATGCGAGTACAGCCGGCCGCCGCTGAACAGCAGCACCGATTCAGGCTCCAAAGCCACAGTTGCGGCGTCTAGCCCCTGGGCCGCCAGCAGGGCTTGGCCGGCGGCACTTTGCAACGCGGCAAAGCGGAAACGGCCCGCCGGGTCGCGGCGAATGACGAACTGCACGAACCCGTTGCAGAGGTTGCATACGCCGTCGAAAAGGATAACATCAGGGGAAGGGGCTGGCATGGTGAAGTAGCAGAGGCAGAAGCCGTCCGGGGGACTAACGCGCCGGTTGGCACAAGGGTTGAAGCGGGTAGCCAGGCTGGTGGTTTTGGGGCCAATAAACTCAGCATTAGGCTGTTCACTACGTAGTTATACCGTCAAAAAATACGGGTTTTTTACATGTTTATCCGGTGGATATTGGCCGTATAGCTAACCAAACCAACTACTCTTTCACCATGATGTTTACTAGAAAACCTTCTTTGTTCATCGCTGCGCTGGCACTAGGTGCCGCGTCGCTGGGCTCTTGCGAGAGCAAATCGTCCTCTTCCGCCGAAGGCGGTGGCACGGGGTCGGGCACGGGCAGCGAGTCGGGCAGCACGAGCATGGACTCCACTAGCACGTCGACCATGGATGCGTCCGGTGGCGGCGGAATGAGCACCTCGGGCTCTACCAGCGGCTCGGGCGACATGGGCGGGTCGACGAGCGGCTCGGGCTCAACCGCCGGCGGTGGTTCGACTGCGGGTGGTTCTACGGCCGGGGGCTCTACCGCCGGTGGTTCGACGGCCGGTGGCAGCACGGGGGGCATGAGCACCTCGGGTAGCACTGGCGGCACCACAGCCGGTGGCACGGGCAGCACCGGCGGCACCACGTCGGGTGGCAGCACGACCGGTGGGTCGGGCGGCACGGGCGGCGGCTCCACATCGGGTAGCACGGGCGCTGGTGGCACCACCTCGCGCTAAGCAAGCGCAGCTACTTTTTTTCTCTTTCGCAAGGCGAAAAGGCGGGTCATGCGTATGACTCCCTTTTCGCCTTGTTGGGTTTCGACAGGTTTTGGTTGTCAGTTATTCGTTGTTAGTTGTTTGTTTTTTCTCAAGCGGCTAGCTGTGGAAGCTGTCTGGAAATTTCCATTGGCCCCCTCACGCCTAACGCAATCCGGCAGGATGAATTTGCCAATTTACTCGAATTTTCGGGCAGCTTTGCACCCCCAACAACGAGCAACTACCCCCAATAACCACTACTTAGCAGAAGATTTGTGACAACATATGGCCATCAATAGTACCGGGTTTTGGGGAGTGCTACGGCGGCCATTTGTACTCGACTTGCGGGCGCTGGCGCTGCTGCGCATGGCCACGGCCGCCGTGGTGCTGGTCGATTTGGCCATTCGGAGCACCGATTTGGAGGCGCACTACGCCAACATGGGCGTGCTGCCCGTGAGCGCCGTGCTCGACCACGGCTGGACGCCCTACCAGTTTTCGCTGCACGTGGGCAGCGGGATGTGGCAGGTGCAGGCCGTGCTGTTTTTGGTGGCGGCCGCCTTCGCCGGGGCCCTGCTGCTGGGCTACCACACGCGGCTGGCCACCATCGTGTCGTGGGTGCTGCTGGTGTCGTTGCAAAACCGCAACCCCTTCATTGGGCAGGGCGGCGACGACTTGCTGCGCATGCTGCTGTTTTGGGGTATTTTTTTGCCGTGGGGGCGGGTCTGGTCGCGGGACGCCCGCGGCAAGCCGGCGCCCGAGCAGCTGGAGTATTTCAGCCCGGCCACGGTGGCCTACGTGGTGCAGCTGGCGCTGCTGTACTGGTGCACGGCCTTGCTCAAAAGCGGCGGCGAGTGGACCCAGGACGGCACCGCGCTGTACTACGCTTTCAGCCTCGACCAAGTGCTGCTGCCCGGCGGGCGGCTGCTCTACCCGTACCCGGACCTGCTGCGGGTGCTCACTTTTGGGGCGTATTTCATTGAGCTCTTGTTGCCTTTTGTGCTGTTTTTTCCGGTGGGCGTGCGCTGGTGGCGGCTGTTGTTCATCGGCATCATGGTCGGGTTTCACCTCACCATCAGCGTCACGCTGTTCGTGGGCTTGTTCTATTTAATCAACCTGGCCTCGGTAGTGGGCCTGCTGCCGCCCGTGGCGCTCGACTGGCTCACCCAAAAGCTGGCGCCCCACGCGGCGCGCGCGCAACGCCTGCGGCCGCGGCTGCCCGCCTGGCAGTTGCCGTGGCGGCTGGAGCGCACGGCCGAGCCCACGCCCACCACCCGGGAGGTGCTGCGCCAAGTGCGCGACGTTTTTGTGGGGGTGACGCTGTTTTACGTCTGCTGGTGGAACCTCGACGACGTGGCCGTGGTGCGGCCCACCGGCGGGATTATGTCGGAGAACACGCGCTGGTTTGGCTACCTGTTTCGCATCGACCAGCACTGGGGCATGTTTGCGCCCACGGTGTTCAAGGACGACGGCTGGTACATCCTGGAGGGCACCACCGTCGATGGCAAGCAGCTGGACCTGAACCGGGGCGGGGCGCCCGTGCGCTACGACAAGCCCGCGTCGGTGGTGTCGCTTTTTAAGAACGACCGGTGGCGGAAGTATTCCGAGAACTACCTGTTCGTGAGCAACACCTGGATGCGGCCGTACTACTGCAACTACCTGCTGCGCATCTGGCACGAAAACCCGCTCCACGCCCCGCTACGCCACCTGTCGGTGGTGTACATGAAAGAGGTTTCGCTGCCCGACTATCGGGTGTCAAAACCCACCCGGGAAGTGCTGTGTGACTGCGAGTTGCCCGCGCCAACACCCGTGGCAGCGGCCAAAACCGACTAAAAATACGTGTTTAACGCGCCGAAATACGGGTAAATCGCGCCAGGAACCCACGTATAGTAGAGTGGCCTCAAGCCAAAATTCTTTCTAACACTTTTCCAAAGCCTTATGAAAAGCAAACTCCTTTCTGGGTTGACCTGTGCAGCTCTGTGCTCGTCGCTCGCCATCCTCGGTGCCTGCACCGCGTCCGAAAACGCCGGTTCGACCAGCGGCTCTACTTCGGGTTCGACTTCGGGTTCCACCTCGGGCACGACGTCGGGCAGCACAAGCGGTACCACCTCGGGGACGACCACTGGCACCACGTCGGGCACCACGAGTGGAACCACCGGCACCACGTCGGGCACTAGCACGTCGGGCACCACCACGTCCGGCACTACGTCGGGCACCACCACCTAAGCACCGCACCACCTGTGCATGCAACGGGGCCACACTTCGCAAGGAGTGTGGCCCTTTTTGGTGCGCGGCCGGGCACCCGCTACACCCACTGCTTGAGGTACTGAAGCACCTCCGGATGATTGAGCAAGTTGCCGTGGTGCTGCTGGCTAAACACGGCCGTGCGCACGCTGGCCCCCGCCGGTAGGGCGGCTTCGTCGCCGAAAGTGGCGTGGCCCCGCGCGCTGCCCTGGCCCACCAGCCCGTCGCCGAAATACTCCCGCAGGGCCGACGGCCGGGTGGCCCGCAGCCAGGAACCGATTAGAATGTGGTACTGCACGCCCGGCAGGGGCGGCACGGGCGTGCGCGGCGGCAGCAGGTCGTTGGCGTGGGCGTCCTGCCAGTCCTCGTCCACCAGTATGGAATGGCGCAGGTCCTTGATGCCGTTGCTGCGCTGGTTGAGGGCCTTGCTCAAAAAGCGCGTCGGAAACAGGTTGATGCGCTCCAGCAGCCGCGCCGTGAAGTGGGAGTTTTGCTCCAGCCACGAGCCGTCGTTGGGCGTACCCAGCAAGAATACCGAGCGCAGATGCGAGAGCCAGGGCGCGGGCGCTTCGCTTACTGAGGAACGAGGAACGAAGAAGGAGGAATTTTCTTCGAGTGGGGATGAAGATGGAGGCTGTTTTAATTCCTCATTCCTTAATTCTCCATTACGCGAAGCAGAATGCGAAGCGTAATGCCCGGCCGAGCGGATAATCAGCCCGCCCATGCTGTGGCCCACCAGCACCAGCTCGCCGATGGCGTCGGGGTAGGTAGTGACCAGCTCGGTAAGCAGGCGGCTGAGCTCGCGCCCGTTCTCGGAAAGGTGGCGCCCGGAATTGAAGCGGATGTAGAGGGCCCGCAGGCGCGCTTCTTCGGCCAGGCGCGGGCCGTAGCGGCGGTTGCCCGGCTCGTCCTGAAAGCCAGATTGCCAAATGAGCTCGTCGCCCATCAGCCCGTGCACGAACACCACGGTTTTCTGGTGCGGCTCGGTGAGGCGCAGGTCGGCCACGCGCACGTCCTGGCCGCCCCGCCGGAAGCTCATCTGGATGGCGCGGCGGTCGTAGCGGGCGGCCAGCTGGTCGCCGAGGGCGCCGTTGAGCACCGGCAGAAAAAAGTGCTGGTGGGCGCGGCCCGACCGCACCAGGTAGCCCGCTCCTTGCACGGGCAGCAGGGCCGCGCGCCCCATTGCGCCCAGGGCACGTCGGAAACGGGAAGGTGGTTTGGGGTCGGAATCGGGCATGAACACAGCGGCTAAAGGCGTAGCAGTAACCCGAAAGTAAGGCGACGGTTGGCTTCGGGTTGACCTTCCGCGCGAAATCCACGTACTTTGCAGGAGTTATTCCAAGCACCACTTCATGAAGCTTTCTTTCCGTCCCGCCTTGGCCTTATTGCTGGGCACCGCCCTGGCGGCCTCGCTTTCGTCCTGCGATTACCGCTGGACCCCCGGCGTCGATTCTCACTACGTCAACGATTTCAACAACCCTCCGGGTTGGCGCAATTTCGACGTGTACCGCGACAGCATCAACTACAAGCAAGTGACGCCCCCGCCCGGCGGCGTAGGGTCGGCCGCGGCCATCGAGCAGGGCACCGTGCAGGACCAGCTCAACTCGGCGCCCGCTGGCAAAAGCACGGCGTCGCCCCAGGCGGCCAGCGGCACGCTGGCCAGCCCCGACAAGTCGACCAACGGCGTGGGCAACCAGAACGACCAGCAGCAGCCGAAGTCCAATCCGCCGCAGCAATAATTTATTAGCCCAGCCATTCGAGCCCGCTACTACCTGAGTAGCGGGCTTTTTGCGTTTAACCCAAGCCCAACATTCCCACGGGGTTGGGCACGGAGAAGTCGGAAAATGGGCAACCCCGGGCGGGGCGGGGCGCGTAGTACCCGGATGTGGCCTGATTGCTTCAGTCGCGACTGTCTTTTTTCACCTTTCCCACTGTCCATGCTTTCCAACGATGCTACGCGGGCCAGCACCCCCGCTTTCACGGCCGTAGTGCCCGGTCTGAGCGTGTTACGCGACGTGTTTGTGAACCTGTACTACGCTTTTCAGCAAGACCAGCCGCAGGGCCCCTGGGTGCTGATTGATGCGGGCCTGCCGGGTTCGGCAGATAAAATCCAGAAACACGCGCATGAGTTGTTTGGGACCAGCACACCTCCCGTAGCCATTCTGCTCACGCACGGCCATTTCGACCACGTGGGGGCGCTGGATGGCTTGCTGGCGACCTGGCCCGATGTGCCCGTGTACGCGCACACGTTGGAGCTGCCCTACCTCACGGGCAAGTCTAGTTTCCCGCCGCCCGACCCCACCGTGGGCCGCGGCATGATTGCCTACCTCTCGTTTGCCTATCCCAAGCATCCCTACAACTTCGGCAGCCGCGTGCAAGCCCTGCCCGCCGACGGCAGCGTGCCCGGCCTGCCCGGCTGGCGCTGGGTGCACACGCCGGGCCACAGCTTCGGGCACGTGTCGTTTTTCCGGGAGCACGACAAGGTGCTGGTGGCCGGTGACGCCTTCACGACCGTGTTCGCCGAGTCCGGCACGGCCACCTACACCCAGAAGCAAGAAGTGCACGGCCCGCCCGCCTATTTCACCCCGGACTGGGACGCCGCCCGCGCCTCCATGGAACTGCTCACCCGCATGGAGCCCGAAGTGGCCGCCACGGGCCACGGCATTCCCATGCACGGCGCAACCTTGCGCCAGCAACTCGCCGGCTTCGTGCCCCGCTTCGACGAGCTGGCCCGGCCCAAAACGGGCCGCTACGTCCACCATCCCGCTACCGCCGACGGCGGCGGCGTGACTTCGGTGCCGCCACCCGTGGTGAAGCCTTGGCTGAAGGGCCTGGCGTTGGCGGGCCTGGCGCTGGGCGCGGTGGCCCTGGCCACCGCCGGCAACGGCAAGAAGAAGGGCAAAAAACGCAAAGGCATCCGCCAAAAAGCCGTTTCCAGCCAAGCCAGCGCGCGCACTGCCGACGGCTCGTACCGGGCCTGGTACCGCGACAACCCGGCCCCGTCCGGAGCTTCCGGGCCCGACTGGCAAGACCGCCGGCCCGGCGCCTACACCGACCACGAATCCAGTCCCGCCCCGCACGCCGACTCGCGGTATTCTGACATGAACGCCCGCCGCATTGAGACGCAGTATCCGTAGCAGCTCGGCTTCGCCTTGCACAAGAAAAGCCCATTTCAATTACTGCAATGGGCTTTTCTTGTATTAGATTAATTTAATAACAACTTGTGATTATAGATTAATTTAATAACAACTTGTGATTATCTATTGAATAGCAAAAAAGTAGAGTGGTGCTAACAAGTTATGGAAGGGAACGAGGGCAAAAATTGCTTCCTTCGGTTAGGCATATGCCAAGATTTCAATTGGCACATATGTGGTTGTGCTATATCTTTCGCCCGTCATAGGAACGCATTCGCAAACCTGGGGCACACCCTCGACCGAAATACACTGGGCCAGTGGGCTTGGCCCGTGTTTTCCTTGCGAGGCTGCTTGCTCCGCCTTTGGCGCAATCATTGACACAGGCTATCAACCATTTCCTTTTTATCCCTTTTTCAAATTTTGTATGCCCCAACCCCTTACTCTTCTAAACGAGCGAAGATTTCTTGGAACCGGTTTGCTGCTGAGCGCGGCGCTGGCACTGAGCAGTTGCGAAACTTCCGAGCAACAGGAGGAAACCATCCAGCCGATTGCCATCCACCAAAACAACTGGAATGACACCGACGAGCAATTGGTGCTGCACACCTTGCAAAGCGGACAGGCCGGCGGCGCCACCACGGTGCTCAACGCGGGCTTTGACGCCTTCAACCAGCCGGCCACCAACTTGACCGGGAGCAATGCGAGCGCCCACCAAGCCGGCAAGCAAACCTTCGACCTCACGTTTGACCTGGCGCTGCTGGACCCCATCTGGATTCAGGACGCCTGCTCCGACTGCCACGTCGGCGGCGGCCGGTCGCGCGCGCCGCGCGTGGGCACCAACAACGTGCCGCAACTCCTGTTCCGCCTGAGCATGCCGGGCCAAAACGAGCAGGGCGAGAACAACCCGGTGCCGGGCTTCGGCAACCAACTGCAGCCCGTGCACATCGACCCCGTGACCAAGCAGCGCGTGACCACCAACGGCCCCGAAGGCCAGGTGACGACGACGTACGTGGAAGAAACCCGCAAATTGAAAGACGGAGGAAGCGTCAGCCTGCGCCGGCCGTCCTACACGTTCAGCAAGCCGCTGCCGGCCGGGGCCGAGGTATCACCACGCATTGGCTCCAACGTAGCCGGTCTGGGCTTGCTCGAAGCCGTGTCCGAAGGCACCATCCTGAACATGGCGGCGCGGCAGCGCCAAGCCAACGCCGAAGACCCCAAACAAAACCCGGCTACGGGCCGGGTTAACATGGTGTGGGACTACACCACCAACAGCCGCCGCTTGGGCCGCTTTGGCTGGAAGGCCGGCCAGCCGTCGGTGCAGCAGCAAAACGCGGGCGCTTTCAACGGCGACATGGCCATCACCACGCCGCTGTTTCCCATTGAGCCGGGCGAGACCGCGCCCCGCGCCTCGGGCGTCGACCTGAGCACGGCAGAGTTGACGGCGGTAACCGCATTCATCAACACGCTGGGCGTGCCGGCCGTGCGCAACACGAGCGGCAACCAGAAAATCCTCAAAGAAGGCCTCACGCTCTTCCTCAAGGCCCAGTGTGACGCGTGCCACGTGCCCCGGCTGCAAACTGGCAACCTGCCCGGCTTCCCCGAGGTGTCGAACCAAGTCATCACCCCCTTCACCGACTTGTTGCTGCACGACATGGGGCCCGATTTGGCCGACAACCGCCCCGAATTCAACGCCAATGGCCAGGAATGGCGCACCGCCCCGCTGTGGGGCTTGGGCCTGAGCCAAGCCACTAGCGGCCACACCTTGCTGCTGCACGACGGCCGCGCCCGCAACGTGACCGAGGCCATTCTGTGGCACGGCGGCGAAGCGCAGCGTTCGCGCAAGTTTTTCCAAGAGGAAATGAGCGCACAGGAGCGCGAGCAACTCCTGGCTTTTATTAATTCGCTCTAGTTCTGGTTAATCAGTCGGCGTCAACGGCGCCCCGGCCTGTTAGGCTGGGGCGCCGTTGGCATTTGTGGGGGTGGGAAGCGGCCCGGGTTGGGTTACTGCGCCACCGGTTTCTGGCCCGGCCGGGCGTAGCCGTACCGCACCGGCGGCAACACCTCGTGGTAGCCATCAAGCCCCGTGATGCAGGAGTCGCCCAGCGCCACGAGGTCCAGCGTGCCGTCTTCGCGCAAGCCTTCTTCCCGCAAATACACGTGCTCCACGGTGCCCACAATCAGCACCGTGCCGTTGCTGATGGCGTGCTCTTCCAACCAGCGCATGCCAATGCTCAGGGGGCTCTCGGCCACGTAAGGCGCGGGAAAGTCGTCGCGGTATTCGGCCGTGAAGCCGCATTCGTCAAACTCAGAGACGGCATCGGGGAAGTCGGCCGAGGTGTAGTGGGCCTGGGCCGTGAGGGCCACGGGCACGTGGTTGAGGGTGTAGCAGCCGCTGCTTTTCAGGTTTTGGTAGGTGTGGCGGGGCACAGTGGTGGGCCGCGTCACGAGGCCAAGCAGGGCGGGGTCGGACCCGAGGTGCAGCACCGAGCTGAACACGGCCAGGTTGGTGGCGCCGTCGGGGGCGGCGGTGCCGATGAGGTTGGCGGGCTTGAAACCGGGCAGGCCGTTGATAAGGTTGAGGCGGTAGATGCGCTCGAAATTCTTGATGTCGGCGGCGGTGAGGTGGCGCATTCGGCAGTGATTAATGGTAAGCGGTTGGTGATTAATGAGTAGTGGTGAACGATTAGTGGTCAATGACTAGTGGTTGAAACAGATGGAACATTAACCGCTAACCACTAACCGCTAACCATTAAACGGCGTCCGGTCGAGGCACAGGCGGTTGTGCTGGCAATGCAGCAATAAGGCAAAAATGAACAGGCCGTAGAGCATCTGCGTGCCCACCGTGTCCCATTGCTCCAGCAAGCTGCTGCCAAACACCAGGCTCGTCATCACCAGCATGGCCGCCGCCAGCGCCGGCCGCGTAAACAGGCCCACAATCAGCAGCAGGCCGATGCCGCCTTCCACGAAGGGCAGCACGGTCGCGAATATTTCTACCAGCGGCGCGGGCAGCGGCGTGGCCGCGAACTGCTTCATCAGTCCTGCCTTGAAGCCGGCCAGCTTGGGCAGCCGCACCAGGCAATGGGTCAGGAAGTTTACGCCCAGCAAGAGCCGGCCCAGGACAAAGGCTAGTTCAACATTGGTTAATCTCATGGGCCGTATTCGGTAGGAAAAAAGGTGCAGCTGCTGAGCTTAACGTAAGGCGGCGGCCTGTGGCTACTGCTGGCGCAAGAATTCGCGCACCGTTCGGAAATAGACGTCGGGCACTTCCCGGTAGGCCGTGTGCGAAGCATTTTCGAACACCACCAGGCGCGAGTTGGGCGTGTGGCGCTGGAAATACGCCGTGGAGCCGGGGGTGGCTTCGTCGTAGCGGCCGCACAAGTAGAGCACCGGCAGCGTCAGCTTTTTGAGGTCGGCGGCCCTCGAGTAGTTCTTCATGTTGCCGGTCGAAGTGGTTTCGTTCTTGCCCCACATGGTTTCGTAGGCCTGTTTGCCTTCGCCTTTTTGCCAGGTAATCACGGCCGGGCGGTTGCGCCACACGTGCAGGCTGTAGTAATAGTCCACGGCCGCTTGGTACTGGCGGCGGCTCGCCGAGTCGGTGGCGTTTTCCAGCTTGAACGCGGCCTGGGTGGCGGGCGGTAACTCCGCCACGTAGCGCTGGGCGTCGGCAATCCAGCGCTTGGTGTCCAGCCAGGGGCTCGACTCAATTAGGCTAACGACTTGCGGCGGCTTCTTGGTCAATACGTATTCCGTGGCCAACGTCGTGCCCCAGGAATGGCCCAGCAGGTGCAGTTTGGGGTAGCCCAGGCTGCGCACCACGGCATCCAACTCGTCCACGTAGCGACCCAGGGTCCAAAGGCTGGGGTTGTCGGGCCGGTCCGACTTTCCGCAGCCTAACTGGTCGTAAAGAATCACCGGCCGCTCGTCGGCCAGCGCCGTAAAATTGCCAAAGGCGCCACTGCCCGAGCCCGGCCCACCGTGCAGCACCAGCAGGGGCACGCCCGGCTTGTCGGCCCCCAGCACTTGGTACCACACCTTGCCGCCCGGCACCGGTGTGTACCCTTCCTTGGTAACGGCTTGCGCCCGCAGCGTGAAAGCCAGCAGCCAGAAGCCCACCACCGCCAGCAAATGACGGTCGATTGCAGGTTTTTTCATTTTGTGATTGAATATCAGCTCGTCGTTTAGGGTCCAATAGCAGCCCGTCATGCTGAGCGCAGCCGAAGCATCTCTACTGCAGTAGTAGTCGTTTACTCTCGCGGGAGAGATGCTTCGGCTGCGCTCAGCATGACGTTTCTTTAGATGGGGCATCATGCTTGGGCACATCTAGTCAGCCCGGCTTCATTCTGGCGCTACCGTTCCAGCTTGAAGCCGGGCTCCCGGGCCGGCGCGGCGGTGCGGTTGGCCACGGCCCAGCCGGTGAGGTACATCCAGTTGGTCATGCGCGTGAGCTTGGCAAAGTCGATGGTCTTGGGTTCGTCGCGCGGCGTGTGGTAGTCCACGTGCAGCAGCGAGGTGTACATCACGGCCGGAATGCCCAGCCGGGCGTAGGGGAGGTGGTCGGAACGGAAGTACCAGCCTTCGGGGTGGGTGGGCTTGTCCCACTCGGTGTCGAGCTTGAATTTTGGGCCAGCTTGGTTGGCGGCCAGCGCGGTTTTCACCAAGTCGCTGGAGTTCAGGTGGGGCGGCGTCGAGCCCAGCAATGCGGCGCTGTCGGGCGCGTTGCGGCCCATCATCTCGGCATTCAGCACCGCCACAATGGACGCCTGCGGCACCGTGGGTTTGGCGGCGTAGTACGTCGAGCCGATGAGCCCGCGCTCTTCCGCGCCGTGGTACACAAACAAGGCCGAGCGCCGGGCCGGCTGCTGCTTGAAGGCCCGCATGATGGCCAGCAGGGCCGCGCAACCGGTGCCGTTGTCGTCGGCGCCGTTGTAAATCGAGTCGCCGGCCGTCGGGGCGCGCACGCCGTCGTGGTCCTGGTGGGTGCTGAACAGCACGTGCTCCTTTTTCAACTGCGCGTCGGTGCCGGGCACTTTGGCCACGATGTTCACCGACGGGTACTGGAAGCTTTCCACCTTCAGGTCGGCGGTGAACTGCTGGCCGGCTTGCTGGGCCCAGGCGGCGGCGCTGGCGGGCAGCCACACCACGGGCGGCGCGCTCACCACGCGGGTGCTGGCTGCGCCCGGCAAGCTGTAGCGGCCCCGCTCGTAAATGTGGCTCCAGTGCTCGTACAGGGCTTGCGAAGGCGCATCGGAAATGAACACCACCGCCACCGCACCGGCCTTAATCAGTTCGCCCGCCTGCCCGCTGAATTTGCCAAATACGTAGCGCCGGTAGCTGATGCCGTCGGTGGGGGCGCCCGCAATCTGCACGGCCACAGCCTTGCCTTTCACGTCCACCTTCGCCAGTTCCGCCGCCGAGCCCGTGCCCACGTACACCACCGGCGCGTTGACGGTGGCATTGGTGGGGGCCGTCACCACGCCGTCCTCGTTCAGCCTGATTTGGTGCGTACCGATGGTGAGCTTGCTGACCTTGGTGAGGCGCGTCCGTTGCAGGTTGAACCACTGAAAGTAGGTGCCGTCGTCGCCGGCCGGCTGCAGGCCAATGGCCCGAATCTGGTCGGCCAGCCACACGGAAGCTTTCAACTCGTCCAGCGTGCCGCCCTCGCGGCCCCGAAAATGGTCGCCGGCCAGCGCATACAAGTCGCGCTTGAGGTCCGCTTCGCGGATGGCGGCCTGGGCATTGGAGACTTTAGCAACGGATTTTGGGGCCGTTTTCTTTTGGGCCGAAGCCGCCAGGGGTGCGGCTAGCGCCAACCCAGCCAGCAACCAGTTGGAAGTCGTCTTGAAGAAATAATTCATGCAGGCAATGTAGATGAGAAACTAGAGAGGTTATTCGGAATGATACGCAACAGGGAAGGCAGAAAAGGTGGGGCTCGTCATGCAGAGCGTAGCGAGGAATCTCGTGTTTAGTGGCAACTCAATCGGTGAAATGAGTTATTAGAGGCACGCGAAATGCTTGGCTACGCCGGCCTTCGGTTCGCTGTGCTCTGCATGGCCGTTTTTTGTGATATCCCAAAACATTATTTATTAGGCCGGGCTGTGTCAGCCTTTTCCGGCTGCAAGTACTGGTCGAGCCACTCCACCCACAGCCGGTTCCATTCGGCGCTGCGGACGGGGTCGGAGGGCACGTGGGCTGAGATGGGGAAGGCCACGAAGCGCACCGGCACGCCGCGGTCTTGCAGGGCGTGGTACAGCTTGTAGGCATTGCTGATGGGCACCCGGAAGTCGCCCACGTTGTGCAGGATGAGGGTGGGCGTGCGCCAGCGGCCGACGCGCGAAATGGGCGATTGCACTTGGTAGCGGGCCAGGTTCTCGGGGCTGAGCCAGGGCGAGGGGCCGTAGTGCCCGGCGTTGGCTATGTTGTTGTCGCCGAGGTTGTAGCTGTCCAGCAGGTCGGTTACGGCCGCGGCGGCTACGGCGCACCGCCAGCGGCGCGACTCGCCCATGAGCCAGGCCGTCATGAAGCCGCCGTAGGAAGCGCCACTCAGCGCAATTCGGCTGGTATCGACCCAGCCGCGCCGTTCGAGCATGGCAATGCCGGCCAGCACGTCGCGCCCGGGCCCCGCGCCAGCATCTTCCCGAATGGCCCGCTGAAATGCATAGCCCAAATTGTCGCTGCCGCGGTAGTTGGGTTGAAACACCACGTAGCCCCGCGCCGCCACGGCCTGCCCCAAGCCGTAGAACGCGGCGCGCGAAGAATTGGAAGGGCCACCGTGCATCATCAGCACCAAGGGGTACTTTTTGGCGGGGTTGAAATCGGGCGGGTAAGTGAGGATGCCGTTGGGGCGCAGCTGGTCGGAAGTCCACTCTACGGCTTCCATGCGGCCCAGGGCCAGCGCGGCGGTTTCGTGGTTGAAATCGGTGAGGCGGCGCGGGGTGGCGGTGGAGGAGGCTAGGTGGTAAAGCTCCGCCGGGCGGTCGGGCTCGTTGGCGGTGATGGCCACCGCGTTGCCCCGGCCCACGGCCATTTCCACCCAGTAGCTGCCATTGGGCGAAACCGGGCCCAGCTTCAGCTTGCGGCTGCTGCCGTTCAAGCCCTGCTGCCAGATGGAGACGGTGGCCCCGTCGTTGCCGCCCACCCACAGGCTTTTGCTGTCGGCGCTCCACAACGCCCGCTGCAAGTTGCGGTCGAGCGGGCGGCAAAGGTGGCGGACTGCACCGCCCGCCGCCGGCATCACGTCAAACTCCAAGGACTCGAAATAGGGCGGCTCGCGCGGGGTTTGGTAGCTAATCCAGCGGCCATCGGGCGAATATGCCGGCAAGTCCACGCGGTTGGGCGTGCCGGGCAGTTCGCGCACCGTGGCCGTGGCTACGTCGAGGGTGCACAAGGCGGTTTGCTGGTCGCCGGTTTGCGGGCTAGGGCGTAGCACGCAGGCCAGGGTGCGGCCATCGGGGGCCCAGGCGAAGGGCGCGGAGGAATCATCGGGCAGGCTGCGTGGGCCGCTGGTGAGGCGCCGCGCCGGGGAGCTGCCGTCGGCGTTTATCACCCACAGGTGGTCGGGCGCGGGCGCGGCAGTCAGGGTCATGCTGCCATTGCCTACTTCGAAGCTGTCGTTGCCGCGGGCCAGCTCGGCGGCATTGGCGGGCGGGTCGGCCGAGGAATAGGCGAAAGAGCTGCCATCGGGGCTCCAGCTGTAGAGCTGCACGTTTTCGGCGGCCGTAGTTACTTGGCGGGGTTCGCCCCCGGCCACCGGCTGCACAAACAGCTGGGTGTGCGCGTCCTTGCCGGTGCGGGCCAGGAACGCCACCCGGTCGCCGGTGGGCGACCAGCGCGGCTGCTTCACCGTGGGCCGCCCGGCTACGAGCACCCGCTGGCGAGCGGTGGCTACCTCCACCAGCACCACCTCGGCGTCGTGGCGGTTGGTGGCCAGGTTTGCCCGCGACACCACCACCAAAATGCGCTTGCCGTCGGGCGACAGCTGCGGGTCGCTTACGCCCACGGTCTTGGCGATGTCGGCCAGTTCGAAGCGGCGCTGGGCCCAGCTAGGCCCGGCCGTTGCGCACATCAGGAGCAAGAGCAGCACAGCGCGCATGCGCAAGAGCAGCGCCGCAAACAACGATTTCATGGCAGACAATACAAGAATATCTGCGCTAAAGCTAAGCTGATTTTCTGGGGTGGGGCTACTCCCGCCGATTTACTCCACCCGCTGCAAGTCCAGGTCCTGGAAGTCGTAGCTAAAGTCGGCAGCCGGGGAAATAGCCTTCATTTTAAGCCCCGTCGCGCGGCCTTGCTCGTCGAGGTCGAAGGTGGCATAAGCGTCGGCGTTCAAGCTGCGCGCCTTCCAGCGCACTGCAAACGTGTTGCCGCGGTAGGGCAGCACCTGACCCACCAAGCGCGGGGCGCGCACGGCGCGGAGCCACAGCTGGTTGCCCTGCATGTACAAGTTCACATCGCCCAGCCAAGCGTCGTGATAGCGGCCCAAGTAAGCACTGTAGTTGGGTTTCTTGGGAGCTGCCTTCTGGGTCAGGGCCACTTGTTTCCATGTATCGGTCAGCACCTTGTCTGCCTCGCCATTGGCCGCCTGACGGTAGCCAAGCATCTCCTGTACACGGTCTTTTCCAGTCACGCCCAGGTAGTGGTCCAGGATAGAGTTTCCCACGGCTGAGAAAGCCAACCCATCTTCCTGGTTGGTTAATACGATGATGCCCAGGTGCAACTCGGGTACCAATTGCACCTTGGTCACCATGCCCACTTCGCCGCCCGTGTGCGACACTACTTTGTAGCCGCGCATGTCAGCCAAATCCCAGCCCAGGCCGTAGGCTGCAAAATGCGTGTTGTATTGGGTCGGACCAGGACCCACCCGCTTGAGGGTTTGCGGGCTCCACAGCTCCCACTGCGTGGCGGGTTTAATCAGTGATGCCGGTGCGCCCGGCCCGCCCAGCAGCATCAAGGCCCACTTGCTCAGGTCGTTCACGCTGCTGTACATGCCGCCGCACGCGGCAGCGAACGAGACCCGGGAGCGCTGAACGACCTGCACTTTGCCGTCAACCGGCCCGTGCCCGTCAATGAAATTGGTGGGGTCGGGGAGGCGGGAAAAGTACGTGGCGGTGCGCGTCATGCCCAGTGGCTTCACCAGGCGAGTTTCCACAAATTCGGCCCACGACTTACCTGAGATGCGGGCCACGACTTCGCCCGCTACGATGTACAGGTTGTTGTCGTAATCGTACTTGGTGCGGAACGACGACACCGGCTTGAAATAGCGCAAGTTGTGAATGACGTCCTTGACCGTGAAGTCGGTAGAGTCTGGAAAAAACATCAAATCGCCGGCGCCCAGGCCCATCCCACTGCGGTGGCAGAGCAAGTCGCGCACCGTGAACTCCGCCGTCACGTAGGGGTCGTACATCCGGAATTCGGGGATGTAATCGGTCACCTTGTCGTCCCAGCGCAGCTTGCCCTCGTCCACGAGCAGGCCCAGGGCAGCCGTGGTGAAGGCCTTGGTGTTGGAGGCAATGCCAAACAGGGTGTTGGCGTCCATGGGCTCATTGGTTTTCAGCGAACGCACGCCGTAGCCCTTGGCCATTACCACTTGGCCGTCCTTCACCACCGCCACGGAGATGCCCGGCACGTTAAAGCCCTTCAGCGTGCGGGCCACTACTGCATCCACGGCCGCCACATCGAGCGGAGCGGTGACAGGTGGTGCCGTTTGGGCCTGGGTTGCGCCAGGATGTAGCACGAAGGACAAACACAGTCCGGCCAGGAGCAAGGCGGGCCGGAAAGCAGTGAGCGTAACAAGTTGTACCATCAGAAGAATTTTATAGATGAAAACCGGTAATTCGGACCAAATTAGGTCTGGATTACCGGTTTTCAATATTTGTCAGCTCGGACCCGCTGAAAGTTTACCGTTGGCGGGTTGCCCAGGCATCCATCTTGCGCTCCAGCAGGGCTAGCGGCATCCCGCCATCGGCCAGCAACTCGTCGTGAAAGGCCTTCAGGCTGAACTTCGGGCCCAACTGCTTTTCGTAGCGGCTGCGCAGTTCCAGCAGTTTCAGGTGGCCCGTTTTGTAGCTCAGGGCCTGGCCGGGCGAGGCCATGTAGCGCTCGATTTCGGCCGTGGCCAACTGTTCGGTGATGACCTCGTTATCCAGCATGTACTTGATGGCTTCCTCGCGGGTCATGCCTTTGGCGTGCAAGCCCACGTCCACCACCAGCCGGATGGCGCGGTGCATTTCGCCGCCCAGCGAGCCCACGTATTGGTAGGGGTCGGTGTAGAGGCCTAGTTCTTTGCCCAGGCTCTCGCAATACAGCCCCCAGCCTTCGCTATAGGCGCTGTAGCCGCCGAAGCGCCGGAACTTGGGCAGGCTGGCGTTTTCGTTCTGCAACGAAATTTGGTAGTGGTGCCCAGGAATGGCCTCGTGCAAAAACACGTCTTCCATGGGCGGCAACGACGTCACGTTGTACTGCGTCGCGTCCAGAATGGGCACGTAGAAAATGCCGGCGCGTTTGCCGTCGGGCGACCCGGCCACGTACTGCGCGCTGGACGAAGCCGCGCGGTAGGCCTCGGTCTGGCGCACTTCAAACGGCGTTTTGGGCACGCGGCCGAACATCTTGTTCAGGTTGGGCATCATGCGCTGGTGAATGGCCTCGAAGCCGTCGAGCACTTCCTGCGGCGTCTTGTAGGGCCGAAACTTCGGGTCGTTTTTCATGTAGGCGAAGAAGGCCGGCAGGTCGCCCTGGAAGCCCACTTCCTGCTTCACCCGCTCCATTTCGGTGCGCAGGCGCTTCACCTCGCTCAGGCCCGTCTGGTAAAGTTCTTCCGGGGTTTTGTCGGTGGTGGTGCTCGCTTTTACCGCGTAGCGGTAGGCCTCCGGCCCGCCCGGCAGGTCGCCGTAGCCCGAAGTGGCGCGGGCTTTGGGAAGGTATTCGTTTTTCAGGAACGCGCTGAGCTTCTGGTAGGTCGGCACCAGCTGGGCACCGATGGCGCGCTGGTAAGCCGCGGTTAGGCGTTCCTTGTCGGCGGCCGGCAGGGTAGCGGGCAGCTTGGCAATGGGGCCGTAGAACACGCTTTTGGTGGGGTCGGCCGCGGCCAAGGCGTCGAGCTGCGGTATCATTTTCAGAACCAGCGTTTTTGGTAGTACCACGCCCCGGGCCATGCCCTGGCAAAAGTTGCCGATGGCCGAGTCGGCCCACACCGGAAACTGGCTTACCCGCGCCAGCCAGTTGTCGTAGTCCTTCACCGTTTTGAACGGCTGCGCGCCCGTGCCCGAGCCGAACTGAGCCATGGCTTGCGGCAGGCCGCCGGTCTGACCAAACGGCATCATCCAGCCGATTTGCTTTTGGTCCGGAAGCACCGTTTCGAGTCGGTAGCGGAAAATGTCGTAGCTCAGCTGGTCGTTGGCAGAGAGTTTGGCGCGGTCTAGTTGGCCCAGCTTGGTCAGGTAGCGCTTGGAAAACTGCTGTTGCTGCTGGCGGAAGGCGCGGGTTTCGGTGTTGGGCAGTTGGTCGTTGTAGCGGTTGTCGCCCTGCGCCGTGGCCGAGAAGGGATTGAGCTTGGCTTGCTCTTCCCAGTAAGCGTCGAACAAAGCCGCCAGCGGAGCCGAGGCCTTCGAAGTAGCCGCTGCGGCCTTAGCGGCGGGCTTGGCTTTGGGAGACTGAGCTGCCAAGGGCGCAGCGGGTAGGCACAAGGCCAGCAGCAACGCGAGAGTAGTTTTTTGCATTAGAAAAGGGGATAATGTCAATGAGTGGGGCTGAAAGGCCGTCATGCAGAGCGCAGCGAAGCATCTCGCGTGGGGCAGTAAATGATTACTGGCAGCTGGCGAGATGCTTCGCTGCGCTCTGCATTACCGGCTTTCTGCATGAGCGGCTCTTATGAAAAGTTTATTTCTGCCTCGCGGCCCAGGCGTCCATCTTGCGTTCCAGTACAGCCAGCGGCATGGAGCCCCCGGCCAGCACTTCGTCGTGGAAGGCCTTCAGGCTAAATTTCGGACCGAGCTGCTTTTCGTAGCGGGCGCGCAACTCGCGCAGCTTTAAAGCGCCGGTTTTGTAGGCCAGCGCCTGGCCCGGAATGGCCATGTAGCGCTCAATTTCGGCCGTGGCGCCTTGCTCGCTGATGGGCTCGTTGGCCATCATGTACTTAATGGCTTCTTCGCGGGTCATGTTCTTGGCGTGCATGCCCACGTCTACCACCAGCCGGATGGCGCGATGCATCTCGTCGCCCAGCGCCCCAATTTTCTGGTAGGGGTCCTTATAGAGACCCAACTCCGGCCCCAAGCTTTCGCAATACAGCGCCCAGCCCTCGCTGAAGGCCGGGTACGAAGCAAAGCGCCGGAACTTGGGCAGCGCGGTATTTTCCTGCTGCAACGACAGCTGGTAGTGGTGCCCCGGAATGGCCTCGTGCGCAAACAGCGACTCCATGCCCGAGGTGGTGTTGAACTTGGTGGCGTCGAGAATGGGCACGTAGAAAATGCCCGGCCGCGAGCCGTCGGGCGTGCCTCGGTTGTACTCGGCCGAGGCGGTGGCGGCGCGGAAGGCCTCCGTCTGCCGAATTTCAAAGGGCGACTTGGGCGTGCGGCCGAATAGCTTGGGCAAATTCGGCTCAATCTGGGCCTGAATGGCGCGGAAGGCGTTTAGCACCTCCTCCGGCGTTTTGTAGGGCGTGAATTTGGGCTCCGAGTTCAGGTAGGTGAAAAAGGCCGGCAGCTCGCCTTGGAAAGCTGCCTGCTTTTTCACCGCTTCCATTTCGGTCCGGATGCGCTTCACCTCCGCGAGGCCGGTTTGGTAAATGGCGTCCGGGGCGCGGTCGGTGGTGGTCATCGAGCGCACGTTGTAGCGGTACATGGCGGCGCCACCGGGCACGGCGGCCAGGCCGGTGCTGGTGCGGGCCTGGGGCAGGTATTCGGTTTGCAGGAAGTCGGCCAGCTTGCGGTAAGTGGGCACCAGCTGGGTGAGAATGGCTTGCTGGTAGGCCGTGGTGAGGCGGGCTTTGTCGGCCTCCGGGAAACTGGCCGGCATCCGGGTGATGGGGCCGTAAAACAGGCTCTTGGTGGCGTCCGTCGTGACTTGAGCTTGCAACTGGGGCACCATTTTCAGCACCAGCACGCGGGGCAGCACCACGGCTGCTTTCATGCCCTGTCGGAAATTTGCCATCGCCGAGTCGGCCCACACCGGAAACTGGCTTACTCGCGCCAGCCAGTTATCGTAGTCCTTCACGGTTTTGAACGGCTGCGCGCCCGTGCCCGCGCCCAACTGACCGAGCGTGTTGGGCAGGCTGTAGAACTGTGCGAAGGGCATCATCCAGGTGTTCTGCTGCAGGCCCTCCAGCCGATTCTGCATCTCGTACTGGAAGATGTCGTAGCTCACCCGGTCTTCGTCCGACAGCATGGCCCGGTCGAATTTCTGAAGCGACGCCAAGTACTGCTCGTAAAACTGCCGCTGCTGTTGCCGGAAGGCGCGGGTCTGGTCGTTCGGCAACTGGTCGTTGTAGCGGTTGTCGCCCTGGCTTGTGGCGCTCAGCGGCGAGAGCTTAGCGCGCTCTTCCCAGTACGCGTCAAACAGGGTCGCCAAGGGCACTGAGGCGGTGGTTGCCACCGTGGCTTTAGGGGCCGGTTTTGTTTTGGGGGTTTGGGCCGCTGCGGATGCGGCCGGCAGGCTCAGCGCCAGCAGCAACGCGAATGAATGCTTGTGCATCGGAATTAGTGTGTGGGAAAAGGCCGGTAAGCCTTGATTAAAACCAAGCGAGTCGCTCGCAGTAGGACAATAAAATAAAAATAGAACGTCATCCTGAGCGCAGTCGAGGCATCTGTACTGCAACAGTAAACCCGATTAGTTGCGAGGGCGAGATGCTTCGACTGCGCTCAGCATGACGTGCTGCTTTTTTCTGAAATCATAAAAAAGCAGGTGTTCCAGACCCACACGCTACTGCTTGGCGGCCCAGGCGTCCATCTTCTTTTCCAGTACGGCCAGCGGCATAGAGCCGTCTTTCAGCAACTCGTCGTGGAAGTTGCTGAGCTTGAACTTACCGCCCAGCTGCTTCTCGTACTTCGTGCGCAGCTCCCGGATTTTGAGTTGACCAATTTTGTAGCCCAGCGCCTGGCCCGGAATGGCCATGTAGCGCTCGATGGCCGAAGTGGCGTCATCGGAGCTGATGCTCAGGTTGTTCAGCATGTAGGCAATGGCTTGCTCGCGGGTCATTTGGCGGGAGTGCAGGCCGGTGTCCACCACCAGGCGCACGGCGCGCAGCATCTCGTCGCCCAGGGCGCCCATGCGCTGGTAGGGGTCTTTGTAGAGGCCCAGTTCTGGCCCCAGGCTCTCGCAGTACAGGGCCCAGCCTTCCACGTAAGCATTTTGGAAGCCGAAGCGACGGAATTTGGGCAACGTGGTATTCTCCTGGGTCAGCGAAATCTGGTAGTGGTGGCCCGGGATGGCTTCGTGCAGAAACAGCGACTCCATGCCCGAAGTGGTGGAGAACTTGGTGGCATCCGGGATGGGTACGTAGAAAATGCCCGGCCGCGAGCCGTCCGGCGACCCCTGGTTGTACTCCGCCGACGCCGACGCCTCGCGGAATTTCTCCGTTTCGCGGATTTCAAACGGCGTTTTGGGCGTGCGGCCAAACATGGTTTTCAGGTTGGGCAGCATGCGCTGGTGGATGTCCTCAAAAGCGGCCAGCACTTCCTCCGGCTTCTTGTAGGGGCGGAATTTGGCGTCGGAATTCAGGTAGGTGAAGAAGGCCGGCAAGTCGCCTTTGAAGCCCACTTCGGTTTTTATCTGCTCCATCTGCTTCCGGATGCGCGCCACTTCCGATAGGCCGGTCTGGTAGATTTCAGTGGGCGTCTTGTCCGTCGTGGTCAGGTACTCCACGAGGAACGTGTACATCTCCTTGCCGCCGGGCACGGCGTCGATGCCGCTCGTGGCCCGGGCTTTGGGCAAGTACTCGTTGGCCATGAACGTGCCCAGCTTCTTGTAAGAAGGCACCAGCTCGGTGAGGATGGCCTGCTTGTAGGCAGCCGTCAGGCGGGTTTTGTCGGCGTCCGAAAAGTCTTTCGGCATGCGCGTGATGGGGCCGTAGTACAGGCTCTTGGTGGGGTCGGTCACCAGCATGTCAGGGGCTTGCAGCTGCGGAATCATGCGCTCCACCAGCACCTTGGGCAGCACCACGCCCGTGCGCATGCCCACCCGGAAGTTGGCAATGGCCGAGTCCGTCCAGGCCGTGAAGCCGCGCACCCGGCCCAGCCAGTTCTCGTAGTCCTTCACCGTTTTGAAGGGCTGGTTGCCCTGTCCTGAGCCATACTGACCCAGGGTAATGGGCAGGCCGTAAAACTGGTTGGCCGGC
The DNA here is from genome assembly GCF_036388155.1 of Hymenobacter sp. Lineage (NCBI taxonomy): Bacteria > Pseudomonadati > Bacteroidota > Cytophagia > Cytophagales > Hymenobacteraceae > Hymenobacter > Hymenobacter sp. The sequence continues at coordinate 43,030 of NZ_DASVSI010000019.1, forward strand.
ATCATCCACGAGTTCAGCTTCAGGCCCGCCAGCCCGTGCTTCATCTCGTACTCGAAGATGTCGTAGCTGATTTTGTCGTTCTCGCTCAGCTTTTCGCGGTCGAACTTCTGCAAGCGCGTCAGGTAGCTCTGGTAGAAGTTGCGCAGGGTGTCGCGGAAGGCGCGGGTCTGGTTGTTGGGCAGCTGGTCGTTGTAGCGGTTGTCGCCGGTGGCCGTGGCCGAAAGCGGGTCGAGGCGCGAGTTTTCTTCCCAATAGCTGTTGAACAGGCCCGGCAGGCCGGTGGTGGAGTCGGTCGCCGTTGGGCTGCCGTCGGCGCTGGCGGTGTCCGAGGTTTTGGTTTGGTTACAGGCCGTGGTAAGCGCCGCGGCCACGAGGCCGGCGAGGGCAATTTTTTTCATGAACGAAGGATGAGAATGCAGAGATAAACAAAACCGTGGGGCCAAATAACAGCAAAATCCGGGGGCGGCTGCATGGGCGTGGCCGCAGGGGCCCGGCCCAAAAAACAACACCCCGCACCTGACGAAGGCACGGGGCGTTGCAAGGCAGGCAAGGCGCAACGGCGCTATTCGCGCACCAGCCGCTGGGTGCTGCGGCCGCTGGCGCCGGTCAGCTCCAGGAAGTAGGCTCCTTTGCCCAGCGCACGCAGGTCAAGCGCTTCGTTGGCGCTGGCTGTGCCGCTCAGCAGGGTTTGGCCAACGTTGTTGAGCACGCGGTAGCGCACGGCGCCCAGCGCAACAGGCAGGCGCACGGTGCCGGTGGTGGGGTTGGGGAAAGCCGCCAGTTCCGTCCGCTGCCATTCGGCCGAAGCCACGGGCGAATACGTGCCGGTGCCGTCCGCATCGACCTGCCGCAGGCGGTAGTAAGCCAGCCCCGCCAGGGGGCGGCTGTCCACAAAAGCGTAGTCCTGCACGCGGCTGCTGGTGCCCTGGCCCTTCACCGTGCCAATGGTTTCGAACCCTTCACCAGTGGCGCTGCGCTGCACTTCAAACCGGTCGTTGTTGTTCTCGGAAGCCGTGGCCCAGGCCAGCGCCACGCCAGCGGTGCTGGGTGCAGCGGCAAAGCGCGTGAGCTCAACGGGGAGGGGGTTGTTACCGGCGGCCCGCGAAGCTTCGATGGATGCTAAAGTGAAATTGCTCAACGAAGTAAAAGGCGCGTTGGGCGCAGTTGTTCCGTCCACAGAACCAGCCGATTGAATAGAGCCAGTAAGAAAAACAGTGCCGTCCCCAGCCGTCGTTGTGGCGCCACCGCCCAAGTTGGCCCATACACCGCTGGCTTGGCTTTTGGCCACGCGTAATTTAGAAAGAGCATCAACCTTGTCATCAACGCCATAGTAAATGGTGATTCGGCCAGCGGTAAAGGCTGAGGCTCCGTTTGTGGTAACTGAATAGTGACGGACGCCAGAGACTCGTTTAATACTCGTTGGCGTTGAAGCGGGAAAGGTTTGTGTGGGGGCTGGGCCTAAAATAACCTGCGCGGTGAAGGACGTGGCGCTACCCGAAGACTGGGCCAATGCAAGGCTGATTGGACGATATGCGCCGGGGGTGCCAATAGGAAAGAATAAGCCGGTTCCATCGGCTGTATTAAGAGCAACATTTCCTGTTGCTGATGTGGTGGTCCGCGTTATGGGGCCATTTACGAAACTGGTATTCGTAAGCGTGCTATTCGTGAAACCGGGAGCAGCGTCCACCCCAGCGCCAACTGCCAAGTTCAACGGGGCAGCACTAGTAGTATTAAGCAGCCCTGCTGTGAATCTGATGGCATCAACGATGGTAAGGGGCAGCGATAATGTCACGCCTTCTGAACTGGTATTATTAATTTCCAATCGGGCGTTATTGCCAAAGGTCAGCGTGCCCACTCCGCCTATGGTTTGAGCAGATGTTCCGTTAAAGGAAAAGGAACGTGTCGTCCCAGGATTAAAAAAAAGCGAAGACCCAGCGCCGGAAAGAGTCAGATTGCCACCGATGTTAATTCCGGCAGTGTTAGTAAGCGTTATGGTGACGTCAGCGCTACTAGAAATAGTCAAATTGTTCGTGATTGCGAGCGCTACGGTTCCGCTAATTGTAGTAGCGCCGGCATTGGCAAACTCTAGGTTTCCATAAGACCGTGCAGCACTGAAAGCACCAAAAGTGCCGCCTACATAGCGGTAAATGCTGCCTGATTGAAAAGAGGCCGGGCCATAAGGGTCACCGCCTACTTCCTGTTGGAAGGTGGAACCTGTTCCAAATACGGCTACGCCATTTGGCCCGCCTAAAGGGCTGCCCGTCAATTTTGTGTCAGCAACAGTTTTAGTGGTCAGGCTTCCTCCACTTGTGAATTGTATGGCGCTTGCGGCGTCGCCTTGTAGCTGAATAGTGACTGATGATTGTGGGTTGCCTCCTGAGCCCGAGAAAACGACGGGCCCTGCGATGCTGGCCGTAGCAGCAGGACCTAAATCAAAATTCAAAACAGCATTGTCGTTATTGCCAACTGTGCCTACCACTGCAAGTGAACTACCAGCGTCAAGAACGAAATCGGACCCGGCGGCATCACCCTGAATATTTATGACACGCGTGATGTCTCCATTGATAGCTAGGGTAACGGAGGCGCTATTGATGAATTTAAGCTGGCCTATGGTTCGAGTCACATCGACTGTAGCACTCGGAATGCCACCGCTGAATACCAAGATGTCGGTGTTGGCGCGCGTTGTGCGAGTAGCACCTGTTCCATTTGGGCCAGTACTCCAGTTGCTTAATGCGTCAAAGCTGCTGTTTGCGGTGCCTTTCCAGTAATAAGTAGTCTGCGCCTGCGCCACAGCCGACCACAGCATTAGCGCGCCAAAGAGTAGCGAGGTTCTGCTTAACAGTGAGCAGCAACGCTTCCTACCATGCAGAATTGCGGAAAATTTGTTCATATTACTATGCAAAATTGTATTTATTAAGCAATATAAATGTTATTTATAGTAATCGTGAAACAACTTCTTTTAAATAGCGTAACGTTTGCCTTTTTCAATTGGATTAAGTCAATAGCCCTACCTGGATAAAACCACCCGTTCCGTCCGTAAGAGCGAAGTTTGAGAGGTTTTAGTGGTTAGCATTCTGCTAGTGGTGGGGGCTTAACGACCATTTGTGCATCACTTGGACCGATGGGTTAGGCTTGTGTAGTGAAATAGGAAACTGCCTAGGTTGCGGGCACTGTTAAATTTTCTGTTGACGCGACGTTAGGAAGACATTTGGTGCGATTGTCTGGCTAGGCCCGAGTACATGCGTCAGTATCCGGCGACGCTCAGTTATGAATGAGTAAGAGGCATCGTTCATAGCGTGCCGATGCCGACATTTGCGGCCGGCATTCCCTCCACATTTCCCGCCGCTCGTTACTTGGCTTCATTCCGAATTCTCCTGTTTTTGCTAGCACTGTTGGCCTTGCCGTCACTGGTGTCAGCGCAACGGCGCCCCGTACCGGCCCGCGCCAAATCTGTAACCCAGCCCGTTCGCAAACCTGCGCGCCCCGTTGCCAAGAAGCCCAAAGCTGCCCCCAAAGCACCCATTTCCCCCGCCTTTACCAAATACCTGAACTCGCGGTGGGTAGATAGCCTCATGCGGGTGCTCACGCCCGACCAACGGGCCGCGCAGCTGTTCATGGTGGCCGCGTATTCCAACCGCAAGCGCATCGACGAGGACTCCATTTCCACCCTCATTCAGCAGTATGGCATCGGCGGGCTCATCTTCTTCCAGGGTGGGCCGGGCCGGCAGGCGCGCCTGCTCAACCGCTACCAGAGCCAGAGCCGGGTGCCGCTGCTGGTGGCCATGGACGGCGAATGGGGCGTGGGCATGCGCCTCGACAGCGTGGTGAAATTCCCCTATCAAATGAGCCTGGGCGGCGACACCGACACCACGTTGCTCTACGACATGGGCCGTGAAGTGGCCGCGCAGTTCAAGCGCCTGGGCATGCACGTGAACTTTGCGCCGGTGGTCGACGTGAACAACAACCCCGCCAACCCCGTCATCGGCTTTCGCTCCTGGGGCGAAAACCCCGCCGCGGTGGCCCGCGACAGCCGTCAGTACATGCGCGGCATGCAGGACGCAGGCATCCTGGCCGTGGCCAAGCACTTCCCCGGCCACGGCGACGTCGACGCCGACTCCCACCTGGCCCTGCCCACAGTGCGCGTCGACCGCCGCCGGCTCGATACGCTCGAGTTGCCGCCCTTCCGCAGCCTAATGGCGGGCGGCCTGGGCGGCGTGATGGTGGCCCACCTCAACGTGCCGGCCCTGGACACCGTGCCGGGCCCCAGCACCTTGTCGCGGCCCATCATCAACGACTTGCTGCGGAAGGAGATGGGCTTTAAAGGCCTGGTTTTCACCGATGCCATGAACATGCGCGGCGTGATTAGCATGTTCCCGCCCGGTGAGGCTGACGTGCGCGCCATCATGGCCGGCAACGACATTTTGGAGTTCAGCAAGAACATTCCGCTGGCCCTGCAAATGGTGCGGGCCGCCGTGGACAGCGGCCGGATTTCGCAAAAGGAAATCGACTTGCATTGCCGCCGCGTGTTGGCGCTCAAGCAATGGGCGGGGCTGAACCGCTACCGGCCCATTGACACCAAAAACCTCCACGAAGACCTCAACGCGCCGCACGCCCAGTACCTCAGCCACCGCCTCACGGAGCTGAGCATGACCTTGCTGCGCAACCAAAAAAACCTGCTGCCCCTGCAGCGGCTCGACACGTTGCGCATTGCCACGCTGGTCATTGGCGGCTCGCCCCGCGACACCACCGACTTCCAGAAAGCCGTGGCCGACTACGCCCCCGCGGCGCACTACCACGCTTCTGCTTCGCCCACGCTCGACGAGCTGACCAAGCTGCGCGAGTCGCTGAAGCGCTACAATACCGTGCTGGTGGCCCTGCAGGGGCTGGGGCGCCTGCCCGCCACCAGTTTCGGCATCACCCCTGAAACCAACCTGTTGCTGCGAGAGCTGGTGGGGCAAAAGCAAACCATCGTGCTGAGTGTCTTCGGCTCCGCCTACGCCGTGGCGAAGGTGCGCGACCTGGAACGGTCCGGTGCCGTGGTACTGGCCTACCAGGAAAGCAAAGACGCTCAAAGCCTGGCCGCTCAGGTCATCTTCGGGGGCAGCGCGGCCACGGGCAAGCTGCCTGTCACGGTTTCGGACCGCTACCCGCGGGGCTTTGGGCTGCGCACCGCCGGCAGCTACCGGCTGCGCTACGCCAACCCCGAAGACGAAGGCCTTGACGGCCGCCTGGAAGCGCGCGTGGACAGCCTACTGGGACGGGCGCTGGCGGCCCAGGCCTTTCCGGGGGCTCAGGTCGTCATCGCCCGCCGCGGGACGGTGGTGCTGCGCAAAAGCTATGGCAACCAGACTTATGCGGGCTTTGGAACGGGCCTGGTAGACGACAAGAAAAAGAAGCAGTCCCAGTCCGCCCCAGCCGGGACCCAGCCGGTGACGGTGCCGCGTCCCGTGCGCGACGGCGACATCTACGACCTGGCTTCCCTAACGAAGCTGATGGCTGCGACCCCGGCCTTGCTGCGCTTACAGGGGCAAGGCAAATTCAGCCCCGACAGCACCATGGGCAACTATTTTCCCTTCCTGCGCGGCACCAACAAGGAGAACCTGCGCATGCGCGACGTGCTAGCTCACCAAGCTCGCCTCAAGGCGTGGATTCCGTTTTGGAAGGAGCTAACCAACAAAAAGGGCAAGCTGCGGCGGCGCTATTTCCACGCCGACTCGTCGGCGCGTTTTCCCCTGGAAGCTGCCAACGGCCTTTGGGCGCGCAAAACCTTGCCGGAGCGCATCTACAAGGAAATAGGGGAGTCGCCGTTGAACGAGAAGCCCGGCTATGTGTATTCCGACTTGTCCTTCATTCTCTACCCCGAGCTGGTGAAGGCCCGTAGCGGGATGCCGTTCGATGCCTTTTTGCAGCGCGAAGTTTACGGGCCGCTGGGCGCAACCACCATGGGTTTCCGGCCCACCAACCGTTTCCCGCTGTCGCGCATTGTGCCCACCGAAGTCGACTCCGCTTTCCGGGGCCAACTGTTGCACGGCACGGTGCACGACGAAGGCGCGGCCCTGCTCGGCGGCTTGTCCGGGCACGCCGGCTTGTTTGGCAACGCCAACGATGTGGCCAAGCTGGTGCAGACCTACGCCTGGGGCGGGCGCTACGGCGGCCAGCAGGTCTTCGGCAAGGAGATTCTGGCCGACTGGACCCGTTGCCAATTTTGCCCCGACAACCGCCGGGCCCTGGCCTTCGACCGCCCCGCTGCCAATCCTACCGTGAACACGGCCAAAAGCGCCTCGCCCGGCAGCTACGGCCACACCGGCTTCACCGGGACCTACTTCTGGGTCGACCCCAAGGAGGAGTTGGTGGTGGTGTTGCTCACCAACCGCGTGCACCCCACCCGCAACAACAACAAGCTGACGGAGTTGAGCGTGCGCTCGTCGCTGCTGCAGCTGGCGTTGGAGGCGGTGCAGAAGTAAGGTTTCTATAAATTGCAGAAGTAAGGTTTCTATAAATTAAGTATCCCTGTTTTATTCGTACTTCTAAGCCAATCGCCTCTCATTCTCTGATTTTATGTGCTCCCTTCGCATTCTGTTAGCTGCTGTGTTGCCGTCGCTGCTTTTAACATCTTGCTCCAAGGACCCGGTGCAACACCGGTTTTCAAACGAGCAACTGGCCTGGCAAGGATACCAGGCCGGCGAGGTATTGCGATTCGGCCGCGACCGGGATGCCCAAGTACGCACGTACCAAGTCGCGAAAATCGACGATATAATGGAACCTCAGAGTGGGTTTTTTATTGGAACCCGACCAGAATATCAGCGCATTATCGTGGAGGTTCAGCGAACGGATTCGTTGTCGCGGCCAGAGCAAGTGTTGGAGCTGAGGTTGCCGGAAGCTCCTTTTGACGATAGAATTGTCCACGCCTTGGCTGGTTGGGAATCGTACAGGTACGCATCCTTGCCCATAGATGTGGTAAATCGTGGCGCTGCAATTGATACGTCTGCTTACCAGTTTCCTGGCGTCTATTTTTTGCCCACAGCTGTCTTCGGGGCGGTAACCTATTCACAAGTTATCCGAACTGACTACCGACCGTACACTGGGTCCGCAACCCCAAGCCGTATAACGCGCCGCCTCTACTACGCCAAAGGCAAGGGCGTGGTCGCCTTTGAAGAAGTCGGCAAGGGCCTTTGGTACCGGTTGCCGTAGTGTTTGGCCGCAATGAAAAGCCAGGCGCTAGCTGCTACCTTACAGCCTCTTTCCCTACCTGCTTTTCATAACATGCAAGGACTAATGATGGCCGACCAGCTCCGCGTGGCTGGCATAATCGAGCACGCCGCCAAATGGCACGCCACTGCCGAAATCGTGTCGCGCCTGCCCGAAGGCGGCCTGCACCGCTACACCTACGTCGACGCGCGCGGCCGCAGCAAGCAGCTGGCCAACGCCTTGCTCAAGCTGGGCGTGGCCGCCGGCGACCGGGTGGGCACGCTGGCCTGGAACACCCACCGCCACTTTGAGCTGTACTACGGCGTGGCCGGCATCGGGGCGGTGTGCCACACCATCAACCCGCGCCTGTTTCCGGAGCAGTTGGTCTACATCATCAACCACGCCGAAGACCGGCTGCTGTTCTTCGACTTGACGTTTCTGCCACTTGTGGAGCGGCTCGCTCCAGTGTGCCCCAAGGTGGAAAAATGGGTGCTGATGGCCCCCGCCGCGCACCTGCCGGCTGCTTCCGCCATGCCCGGCCTGTGCAGCTACGAAGACCTGCTGGCGGCTGAAACCGCCGATTACGAGTGGCCGATGCTGGACGAAAACACGGCCTGCTCCCTCTGCTACACCTCCGGTACCACCGACCAGCCCAAGGGCGTGCTTTATTCGAACCGCTCTACGGTGCTACACGCGCTGGGCATTTCGTTGCCCGATGCCCTCAACTGCTCGGCCCTCGACGTGATTATGCCCGTGGTGCCCATGTTCCACGTCAATGCCTGGGGTTTGCCCTATGCGGCCCCCATCAACGGCGCCAAGTTGGTGCTGCCGGGCGCGGGCATGGACGCGGCCAGTCTCTACGAATTGTTTGAAAACGAGGGCGTCACGTTCTCAGCCGGAGTGCCCACCATTTGGCTGGGGCTGCTGCAATTCATGCGCGAAGGCCAGCGCAAATTCCGTACGCTGCGACGCACGGTGGTGGGCGGCTCCTCCTGCCCGCCAGCCCTCATGAAAGCTTTTGAAGAAGAGCTGGGCGTGACAATACTGCACGCCTGGGGCATGACCGAAACCAGCCCCCTGGGCACCATGGCCAGCATCAAGCCGCAACATGCGGCCCTGAGCCCGGCCGATAACTTGGCCGTGCGGTCCAAGCAGGGAAGGGTGGTGTTTGGGGTGGATATGAAAATTGTGGGCGACGACGGCCAGGAGCTGCCGCACGACGGCGTGGCCTTCGGCGACTTGTTGGTGCGCGGGCCGTGGGTGGTGGGCGACTATTTCAACAGCGGCACGCCCGGCGAGCTTACCGCCGACGGCTGGTTCCGCACCGGCGACGTGGCCACCATCGACGCCGACGGCTTCATGCAAATCACCGACCGCTCGAAGGACGTCATCAAGTCAGGTGGCGAATGGATTTCCAGCATCGACCTCGAAAACCTGGCCGTGGCCCACCCCGCCGTGGCCGAGGCCGCCGTTATCGGCGTGCCCAGCGCCAAGTGGAGCGAGCGGCCCTTGCTGGTAGTAGTGCGCCGCCCCGGCATGGACGTATCGGCTGAAGAAATGCTCGATTTCTTCAAAGGCAAAGTGGCTAAGTTCTGCGAGCCCGACGCAGTAGAATTCGTGGACCAACTGCCGCACACCGCCACCGGCAAGCTGCTCAAGACGCAGATAAGAAAGGACTTCGCGGGCTATTCGGTGGCGTAGCTAGCCGGGATGGCGGCGCGGCTTCTTGCCGATGCACTACTTGGTGCCGGATGTTTTGGCGGCGATGGCCTCCTGCAATTCGGGTAGGTGCTCTTTAACCAGGCGCTGCCCGATTTCACCGCCAGTTTGCATCATTTCGGGTAAAAGGGCTGCCATTTTTTTCCCCACCGGGGATTGGTAGAACTTCGTCAGCTCCCGCAGCTCTGCTTCTGTAAACTTTTGGGCGTAAGCTTCGGCCAGAGCCGGTCGAATCACCTCAAACCCCATATACTTGGTCAGAAAGGCACGCATTTCTGGCTCGTATGGCTTAATTTCTTGATGTGTTTTCAACTGTGCGTCCAAGAACTGGTCGATGAGTTGGTTGAAAGAAGCAGCAGTATAGATGGAACCTATCAAGACGTCTGCAGCCTGGCGCTGGCTGGGGGCGATGCTCGCGGACGAGGCTTTGGGAACAGCCGGAGCGGAGGCAGTGACGGTTTGTGCGCTGGCCGATACGCTCAAGCTTAGGGCGAGCAGGATAAGAAAAAGAGGGCGAAGATTCATTTGCCGAATAACGTTACTGGAACGCGAACTATCCGTGAAAAGGGGCTCACTTGCCCAGTTCCTCGGCCCGGTCGCGGGCGGCGCTGGCGCCGGCTACCAGCCCCTCCCGCACCTGGCCGGCGCCAAAGGCCTTCATAGCGGCTTCGGTGGTACCGCCTTTGGAGGCCACTTTCGTTATCCAGTCGCCGCAGCTCAGGCCCGATTGAGAGTAGAGTTCTACCGCGCCGCGGAAGGTTTGGCTCACCAGTAGTTCGGCTTCGGCGGGGCTGAAGCCCATTTGGGTGGCGGCGGCCATCAGGGCGTCCATGCAGTAGTACACGTAGGCCGGGCCGCTGCCCGAAATGGCCGTGGCGGCGTCAATGGCGGGCTCTTCTTCCACGTACACCGTTTTGCCGGTGGTGCTGAGCAGGTTTTGCACTTGCACCAGCTCGGCGCGGGTCACGGCGTCGGTGCTGGTGAAGGCCGTCATGCCCATGCCGATTTGGGAGGGCAGGTTGGGCATGGCCCGAATGACCTTGGGCGTGCCCAGCTCGTCGCGCAGGGTGGCAATGCGCACCCCAGCCATGATGCTGAGCACCACTTGCTGCGGCTGCACCAGCCCGCGCAGGGCGTCAAACAAGGCCGGCGAGTCTTGCGGCTTCACGGCCAGAATGAGCAAATCGGCGCCGGGCACGCACTCGGCGGGCGTGCCCCACACCGTGCCTATTTCGTGCGCCGCCAGGGCGGGCACCCGCTCGGGCGAGCGGGCCAGGAGGCGTAAGTCGAGCCGCGAGGTTATGTGCGCCCGCACGAAACTCCGGGCGTAAGTAAGGCCCATGTTGCCGCCGCCAATAATCAGAATTTTCATAACTGAGGGTTCGGGATTCTCCGAAAGAACGTCATGCAGAAAGGAACGCGCCTGCTGCTCTGGTCGCTGGCATCGGCGTCGCCAAAGCCTTCCGCCTGGGGTGGGCACTCAATCGGCTGTCATGCGGTTCGCTGCGCTCAGCACGAAAGGAAGCGCAGTTGACATACTTCGGCTCTGCCGAGGCCAGAGGAATGGGACGCTTACTTTCTATTCAAAAAGTCAGTAAGCTCATACCTTCAGCACCACGTTTTTCTTGTACATCCAACTCAGGATGAAGTACCAGATGACGATAAGAACAACCGCGCCGACCAGCGAAGCCGTGCGTGGGTCGGCGAAGAAAGGCGCGATGCCCCATTCGTAGAGCCACTCTTTCAAGCCGCCGGTTTTGCCGTTGGGCAGGCCGAGTTCAAGCAGCCCGAAGGTGCGCGACAGCAGCGCCGAAAGGCAGAACACCAGTATGGCATTGACGCCGTAGACCAGGGCCGGGCGCGTCCACCTACGGTAGCCCTGCACGTCGCATACCCAATAGAGTGCGGCTAGCCCGGCCATGGCCAACCCGCCGGTGTACAGGACGTAGGGACTGCTCCACAGTGCTTTGTTGATGGGGAACCACGGCGCCCAGATGAGCCCTGAGACGATGATTCCGCAGGCTGCCACAAACAGCCACGCCACCTTGGCGGCGGGTTCCTGGTCGCGGCGGCGGAGCCACTGGGCCGTGAGTACGCCCAGCAAGCCCGTGCCCAACGCGGGCAGCGTGCCCAGCAAGCCTTCGGGGTCCCAGGTTTTGCTGGATTTCCAGAGGTGGGCTTCGGTGAAAATGGTGCGGTCGAGCCAGGCCCCGAGATTGGTGCTGGGCTCCAGGTTGGCTGGGCCGAAGCCGGGCACCGGCACCAGCTGCATCAGCACGGCGTAGCCAATGAGAAAGCTGAGGAGCAGCCAGACTTGGGTGCGCCAGCTGGTTTTTAGAAAGATGATGCTGCAGCCTAAAAATACCAGCGCAATGCGCTGCAGCACGCCCGGAATTCGGACTACCGAGAAGTCAAACTTTGGGTAAAGCGACAGCAGCAGGCCCAGCCCAAACAGCACCGCCGCGCGCTTGGCCACGCGCAGCAGCACCGCGCCTTGCGGCCCGCCGCGCTGCTTCACACCATCGAGCGCATACACCAGGCTCACGCCTACGATGTATAAAAAGAAAGGAAAAATGAGGTCGGTGGGCGTGCAGCCGTTCCATTCGGCGTGTTCGAAGGGCGGGTAGATGTGGCCCCAGTCGCCGGGGTTGTTCACCAAAATCATGGCCATCACCGTGAGGCCCCGGAATACGTCGAGCGAGATAAGCCGGCCCGGCTGCGAGGCCTCGGCCAGGGGCAGCGTGCCGGTGGTGGCGACGGCCGCCTGCGTGGTGGTATTCATGATTCGACAGGAAAAGGAATGAGGTGGGCTAAAGTTAAAGCAGTTCGTGTTGAGCCTGTCGTCCTTATTTGTCATCCTCATCTGGCGTCCGCGC
>NZ_DASVSI010000020.1:0-23751 GCF_036388155.1 Hymenobacter sp.
CCTCAAGATGGGGTTGCGTTAGTAACTGGACAAAGAATTACGGTAAGGGACGCAGGGGACGCAGGCCATTGACCAGCACGTCGGCTGGTAGCTGGAAAGAATAGCGCCCCAGGCGGTTCAAATGGGCAAAACGAGCAGGTGAGAGTTGCGCCAGATGTTCTGGAAGTGCCGGCGGCCCCGCCGCCTGCTGCTGGCGTTGCAAGGCCAGTTGGGCGTAGACCGTGTTCCAGACGACGACCACGTTGGTGACCACGTTGAGGCAGCGCACGACTTCCTGCTGGGCCTCTTCCTGCTTTTGGCGCAGCACCCCATCCCCGCCGAACCAGAGCCAGCTGCGCAGCGCGTGCAGCTGCTCGCCCTTGTTGAGTTGGGCGTGGATGCGTCGGCGCAGGGCCTGTGAGTGCAGGTAGCGCAGGATGAAGGCCGTTTTGACCAGCCGCCCGTATTCCTGCAGCAGGTGGGTGAGGTGGTGCTGGCGGGGATAGGCCTGTAACTTGCTGATGAGCAGCGAAGCACTCACCCAGCCCGTTTTCAGCGAGCCCGCCACGCGCAAGAGGTCGTCCCAGTGCTGGCGCACGTACGCGGGATTGAAATGGGTGGTGAATTTGAGCGAAGGATAACTCAATTCGCGGCCCTTGATGCGGCAGAGGCGCTGGTTGGCCAGGTCGCGCAGGCGGGGCGAGAATTGCAGGCCCAGCAAATCGAAGAGGGCAAACACGATATCGGTGTAGCCGTGCGTGTCGGTGGTGTGCTCGAGCAGCGGCAGCTCCGTTTCGTTGCCCAGCACCTCGTCGAGCACGTACGTAGCGTCGCGCGTGGTGGAGGAAATGGCCCGGCTGCCAAATTGGGCGTACTGGTCCGCCGTATGGGTATAAAAGGTCAGGCCCTGCCCGTAGCCGAAGTAGCGGGGGATGGCGCGGGCGTTGCGAATCTTGCCGCTGACGGGGAAGCGCTGGCCATCGGAGGAGGAAAGCGTTCCCCCGCCCCAGTGCTGGGCCAGCCACTGGTGGTGCTGGTGATTGACCAGGCGGGTGGTGGCGCGCTTGAGCGTGTCTTCGCGCAAGTAGTTGGCCGCTACCCAGCACAGGGACTGGTAGTCCAGCCCCGTGCTCTGGGCCATCTCGCGCAGGGAGATATGGCAGGCGTTGGCCAGCAGCGCCGCGTAGAGCAGGGCCTGGTGCTCCGGGGCGCGGGGCGTGGTCTGGTCGAGGCCGGTCAGCTCGGCCGAAAAGCCGGTCCACTGGTCGACTTCCACCAGCACTTCCGTGAGCTCCGCTCGCGGCAGCGAGGCGGTCAGCAGCGCGCGCAGCTGCTCCACTTCTGGGCTCAGCTCCTCGGCCCGTAGCGGGGTAACGACCAGTTCCCCGTCCTCGTCGAGGCGAATATCCTGCCCCTGAGCCAGTAAGTGCTCCAGCAGCGGCAATTGCGCTTCTACTTCCTGCAAGCGCTCGTCCAGCCGGTGCGCGCTCCCGAGTTGCGTCAGCAGGTCCGGGCGTTGACGGGCCCATTCGGCTGGGGAAAGCAGGTACGTATCGAGCGAAGCGTATTTGCGCGAGGCGTTCACGATTACGTCGCCGGCCCGCAGCCGCTCGCGCAGCGTGGCCAACACGCACAAGCCGTAGCGCAAACGCTGGGCGCGGCCGTGTTGGTCGAAGACGAAGGCATGCCAGCTGGCGGGGATAAAAGCCGTAGGGGCCTCCTCAGGTAGCTTGCGCCGTTGGCCCGTGTGCAACTCTTTGACCAGGGTAAGCGCGTCGGCGAAGTCGTCGCCCGCAAACGCCTGCTTAAACGCGACCTGTTGCGAAAGACTGCCCAGCAGCGTATTCAGCCGAGCGGCCACCGGCAGCAGGTAGTCCAGGTACGAGTGGCGGGCCGGGCGGGCAAAGTCCGCCACGGCCGCGAGGGCGGCTTGCAGCTGCTCGCGGGGCACCTGGGCATAAATCTGTTCCCGCAACGCCTCGTCCGGCACGTGCTCCTCGTCCATGACCAGGCCGACGGCCTGCCCGAGCGTACGCAACGCCTGGTCTTTGGCCCGGGCGTGCGCCAGCTGGTCGTCCTGCAGCGCCCGCCGGGCGCGGGCCACGGCGTGCTCCCAGTGCTCGTCCACCATTTTCAGGACCACATCCGTCAGGTCGCGGTAGGCCTCGCGGCACGCGGCCACCAGCAACGGATGGCGCTTGGCCGGCATGAAGCGCTGGAGCACCTGGTTGGTTTTGTTCCGGGCGGTGTGGGCCAGCCGCTTCTGTCGGTTGGGGTGCAGGTCCGGCGCTTGCCAACCCGGCACGCCGAGCTGGTCGAGGTACGCCAGCTTGCCCAGCACCTGCTGGATACTGGTCGCCGAGCTGCTCGTTGGGGGCTGGTGCAGCCAGGTATGTCGGCACAGACCCAGCGCGGGGTCCACCACCAGCAGCGCGTCGAGTTGGGTCACGACTTCGGGGGTAAGCAGCAAGAGTAACCGGCGGTAGGTTTCGGCCTGGGTCCGCTCAGCCAGCGCCCCGACCAGCCGCTCCAGCTCCACGATGCCGGGCCGCAGAATGCCGTGCTGGCGCAGGTGGCCCAGGGCCAGGGCGAGCAGCAGGCGCTCGTTATCGTGCTCCAGGGCCCGCTCCACCAACCACGCTTCGAGCCACGGGGCATCCAGCACGGGCTGCCAGCGGCGCACCTGCAAATGACTTAGCAGCACGCGCAGGTGCTCGGTCAGCGTCGCCTCCCGCTCGCCGTAAGCCTGAAACAGCCCTGGGTCGAGGTCCAGTTGCCGGGCCACGAACTGCACCAGGCCATCGGGCACCTGCCGGTACCACTCCGGGGGCAGATACCCCAGCAGCCGCAGCACGCCCAGCTGCACGGCGAAGCCCAGGCGGTTGCTGCCCCGGCGCTGCTGCGCGACCAACTGCTGGTCGGCGGGGGTGAGCCAGCAACTGGCTTGCAGGTCTTCCTCGCGCAGGTCGGCGGGGAGGGTCTGGTAACGCTGGCGCTCCAGAGTGGTGAGAAAGTCGGTGGGCATGGCAGGCGGCAGGTGGTAAACAAACGCCCCTTTTCCGGTACCACCCCGGCGCCGGCAAAAACAGGCGTTCCAGCGAGGGAATTACGGTACCCGAAACTGGTTCCGGCAATCAAGATACCGTAAATTCGTGTTTCGCCTCTTTCCGGTACCAGTTACCCCCTTTTTGCCATGAAGAAACTCGGCTACGCCCGCGTCAGCACCAGCGAGCAGGTACTCGACCTCCAACTCGATGCCCTGCGCCAGGTTGGCTGCGACGACCTGTTCACCGATACCGTCTCCGGGGTGAAGGCCCACAAGCCAAACTGGGAGAAACTGCTGGCCTATGCCCGCACGGGCGATACGGTGGTTATCTGGCGGCTCGACCGGCTGGGCCGCTCCACCAAACACCTGATTGAAGTCGTCGAGGACCTGAGCCGCCGCGGGCTGCACCTGATTTCGCTCCAAGACCCGATTGACACGACCTCGCCCGGTGGCCAGCTCGTGTTTCAGATTTTCTGCGCCCTGGCCGAACACGAGCGCAACGTGCTCGTGCAGCGCACCCGCGCCGGACTACAGGCGGCGCGCGCCCGTGGTCGTCAGGGCGGCCGGCCCCCCGGCCTGGCCCCGCGCTACCAGAAAATTGCCCCCGCCGTGAAGGAGCTTTACGAAGCCGGCCAGCAATCCACGCGCCAGCTGATGGCCTACTTTCACATTGGCTCCCGCCGCACGCTCTACAAAATCCTGCGCTTCGCCGGTTGCCAGATTAACGAAAAGCCCCTGCCCCTCAACGCCAAGTAGCATGAACATGCCTTCCGAACCCGCCCTGGCCGCGGCGCTGCACCGCTACAACGACACGCCGCAGCCGGACTTCTGCGGCTTGAGCCCGGCGCAGATGCATCCGCTGCTCTACCAGCCGCTGGGTCCGGCCAGCGTGGTGCGGTTGCGCGCCAACGTGCCGGGCGAAGTGCTGGACCAGGTTCCGTTTCTGCGGCTGACGGAGGCCTTTTTGGGCCTGCTGCAACGCGAAACACCGCTGCGACTAACGCCCTTGGGGGCCCTGCCGCGCAAGTACCTGCGCGAACTCTACGCCCACGGCTTCATCCGGGAAGAAGGACTGGAAACGGGCCTGTTTACCCTGAGCCGGGAAATTGATTCGCTGGCCATCACCACGCTGCACCAGACCACCCGGTTGGCGGGGTTGGCCCGCCTGGTGCGGGCCCAGTTGCTGCTGACCAAAAAAGGCGGGCAACTGCTCGATCCGGCCCACCGCCCGGCCCTCTGGGCGCTCGTCCTGGACACCTTTACCAACCGCTTCCTTTGGGCCTCGCACGACGGCTACCCCTCGCAGACGGTGGGGCAAACCGGCTGGGCGTATTCGGTGTACTTACTCGCCCGCTTTGGCCAGCAGCCGCACCCCGTCTCCTTTTACGCCGCCCTCTACCAGCGGGCCTTTCCGTTCGTGCTGGCCGAGTTCACCGACCCGGCCTATCGGACGCCGTTGGAACAGCTCACCCACTGCTACGGGGTGCGCACGTTTGAGCGGGGGCTCAACTGGTTTGGCTTGCTCGGCCCCGAACCCCAGCCGGCGGTACTTCACCAGCCCGACCAGCCCCTGACCGCTTCCCCGCTGCTGGCCCAGCTCTTTGAGGTACAGCAAGGACCTGCCTAGCCCACGCTTGCCGACTTTAACCAAGACCAAAGTCAGTCGACAAGTCCTTACCGTAATTCTTTGTCCAATTACTAACGCAACCCCCATTTGCAGCCGCCGGCCCGGTCCGACCCGCGCCGGCGGGGCCACGAAATCCGCGTAGGCGCGGTACAGGTCCCACCGCTCGAGGGCGGCCGGCCGCTGCTTGGGGTAGGCCGGGCTTTTGGCGATGGTAGCGAGCAGTTTTTGGGCGAAGTCGTAGTCCTGGGCGTGCAGGGCCAGGAGCATGTGGTTCTCCTGGAAATAAAGCCAATTGCTCGACGAGGGATGAAAATCCCGGACCGCTTCCTGGGCCAGCTTCAGGCCCTTGACGGGCTGGCGGCTGCGCAGGTGGGCGTAGACGCTCATGAAGTGATTGTAGCGCTTGTCAAAGCGCCGTTCGTTGAGCTTGCCGTCGCGCAGCTGGCGCGCGGCCAGGGACGTGAAGCGGATTATCTCGCCGTGGTCGCCCAGCAGTTCGAAATAAGCCAGGCGCATGCGGTAGAGGTAATAATACGTGTTGAAGGTGCCCGCCCGCCGGTGCAGCGATTCGAGTTTCTCGATGTACTCCGGCACCCGGGGCAATACCGCCCGCCGGCTGCTCACCGTCCGCGCCAGGGCGAGCACGGTGCTGGCGTGCAGGCGCTCGGCTTCGTCCTCCAGGGATTGAATGCGCTGCGCGTTCAACAGCACTTTGTCCATGCGCTCGAATTCCCGGGCGTTGCGCATCTGGGCGTGGAGCGTGCTCAGCATCCGGGCGCACTGCACCTCGTAGCCCGTGAACTCGCCTTCCTGGGCCAGCTTCAGGCAGCGCTTGAGCAGCTGCTCCGTGAGCGCGTACTCGCCCTCGGCAAAGAGGATGCTGACCTTGTGCAGCAGGTCGAGGCATTCAAGCTGGTAGCGCCGCGACACCAGGTGGCGCGGGTCGGAGTGGTCGAGGAAATAGAGCTGGTTGAGCATCTTCGCTTTCACCCGCGACTGCAGCTTCTGCATGGCCCGCACGTTAGATGGCGTGACTTTTCCATATACCGCCTTCACCACCAAGTTGGGGGTGATATCCGGCAAACTGACCAACGCCGTCACCAACTGCCGCTCTTTGGTCGTGTTGATGCCGTGCAGGTCCAATACGGGGATGGTAGACAGGCTGCGCGATGTCACAATCCGGGCAAGATTGGCTATTTCTTTCATGGAAAAACGCCTCTAACAGGTTGTAAACGGCATTTTGGAGCAGACGCTTGCCTCAAAAGCCGTGTCCATAAAACGGGAACTCTTTCCTTTTTTTGATTGAATAGACTTTTCACCTTTGTAGAGTGAATAATACACCTATTTTTCCGCTTATATGTCGCAAATTGATGATTATTTCGTGAATACGGGAAATTAAACCTTTGCCAGTTTGCTGAATTCGCGGGAATTATTTTTTAAATCTTACTTATATAAAAGAAAAACTTGTATTTTTCATTGTCTGAATTCAAGCAATAGTGTCCTTTTTCGGCCCTGAGGGATAGCCTAATTTTGTTGTGTTCTTAATTCATACACAAACACTTAAGACCCCTCGACATGTTCGAACTCTTCACCATCGCTCTGTTTCAGATTGCCACGGTTTTCGGTTACGCTCCCGCTGACCAAGCTAGCTCTACTGAACCAACTCCCCCCAAAACTGAGAAGTCCGGCACGGTGGGTAGTGGCGGCTGGGGCAACGACGCAGCCTGCTCGACGGTGGGCAGCGGCGGCTGGGGCAACGACTAATTTAAAACCATTGGGGGATAGCCGACCGCCGCGGGCGGTCCAATGGCCCCAATGACCAGCAACAAACCGAAGCGCCGGCCACGGGCCGCGCTAGGCGTTCGGCTGGGAAGGAGCGTCCCCCTCGGGTAGCTTGGCGCCTTTAACGCGGCCCCGCTTGGGCCGCGCCGGCGGCGGGGACACGCGGAGCTCGTGGGCGATGACGCGCAGCAGCGCGGCGGGGTCGGCCTTCAGCACGGTGGCCAGGGCAAACAACTCCCCCAAAAGCAACGTATCGGGCTGCTCGGCCCGCTTGGTGGCCGTGCGGTAATCAATCTTGAGTTCGGCGGCCAGCTCGATAATCGAGTCCTTGGGGCTCGCCGCGATAAGTTCGGCCAAGGTTTTGGCCTTTAGGGCCACCGGGCGCTCGGGCACCGAACGGTTCAGCTGCAAGGCAATCACGGCCAGCAGGTCGACGGGCTCCACGCGCAGGATTTCGGCCAGCGCCTGCAATTCCAGCACGGTTATGGTCTGCGGCGCCGCGATGCGCTTGAGGGAGGTGCGGTAATTGAGGTTCCACTGCTCGGCCAGCTTGAACGGGGACCCGTGCAGGGCCTGCACCACGTCGGCCAACGTGTGCGCTTCGACGGGGGCAGGGGCAACGGGTTTCGGCGGCTTGGGGATAATGAGCATGATGGCAGCAGGATAAGGGGCCCGCAAGGTACGCAAGCCACATACTATAACAGCGGAACTGGGATTGTTTGTAAGCATAATGGGCGCGCGCACACCGCTCACCCGGCCGTTTCTGGCGTTAACTCGATGTGCTCGCCGTCGGCCAAAACGCCCGTGTCGCCGAACGTGAACCAGGCCTGGTCGTGACCTTCCGGGGCAATGGGGCCGCGCTCGTCGGCTTCGGCGCCGGCGAGGGGGTGCCAGCCCAGCTCCGTGAGCAGGTAGTGCCGCACGCTGGCGTGGGCCGCCGCGTAGTCGGCAAAGTGGGGGCCACCGGCGGCCGTGGCCCAAGACCGGCCCTCGGGGTGCAGCCGGTAGCCCGGCAAGTAGGGCGAGTAGGTGGAACGGACGGTATACATGAACGGGGGAGAAGAAGGGGGAAAGCGACAAGAGGGTGGGCCATGGCCCGGAGCGGCAAGGTAGGGGGGGCGCGTTAGACGTCGAGGGCCGGCGCGTTAACTTCCCCCGCCCGGGCCCAGTGGCGGACGGTGCACGTGGCCTGACCCGCGGCGATGGCCAGGCCCTTGGCTTCTTCGAAGCGCTGCTCCAGCAGCGAGCGGGCGCCGGGGCTCACCCGCCCCTCACAGGCGTCGGAGTAGGCGTAGAACACGGCCCGGCGCACGTCTTCGGTGACGGAGGCCACGTCGCCCGGCACCGCCGGCCCGGAATAGAAACGCACCTGCAGCAGCTTAAGCAGGGCCCGGTACACGCCCTGGGTCTTCACAAAGTCGGCGACCCGGCACAGCTCGTCGAGCGCCTGGTGGGCCGACTCCACGGCCAAGTCCGCCTTCAGCTCAGTGGCCCCGTGGCTGCCGGCTTCCCACCAGGCCCGCACGCCGGCCGTCATCACCTCCCACTCGTTGCGCGCCACCTGCACCGCCCATTGGGCCCAGCCGCCCTGGGTGTGATGAGCATCCAGGGCCGCTTGCAGCTCCTCGATACCGTCGTAGTAGCCGTGGGCGCTGCCGATGCCCGGGCCCAGCCCCCACGGGGCGCCCAGGCCCGAACCGTGGCCGTTGACCAGGAAGAACCGGCCGTCGCCCTCCTGGTACGCGCCGAGGCGTTTGCGGAAAGGGTCGTTGAAGCGGTAGGCGTGGCGGCCCGTGGTGAGGGGCATCGCAGGAGTCTCCATCTGGTTGGCGCCGGGCTGCGGCCGGTCGGTCGCCGCGTCCACCCAGCGCACCAGCGCCACGACGCGGCTTATGCCGCTGCCGCTGCCAGCCGTGTCGAGGGCGTAATAGTGCACGGCCGCCAAGGCGCGCTGAATGGCCGTTACGCTGTGGGCCGGCACGCGCTGGCCCTGCCACCCGGCCGCCTGAAGCGTCGTGGTGAGCAATTGGTGCGCGTCGGCAACCGTGGGCAGGTGGTGCTTTTCCGTGCGCGGCGTCCCCTCGGCCGGGGTGATGGACAAGGAGATTTCAAGTTCTTTTTTTGCGGTAGTGGCCATGACAATGCTGGGAGTAAACGCGGCCGAACGGCCGCTGGGTTCAGGAAAGGGAGGCGGAAGGAAATCGCATAATATCCTAGTGTCACTGGTATAATTTGTTGGCTAATGGCCCGGCCGATGGCTCCCAATAGCCGTGGGGCAGTGGGGAAGAAAGGCGGCGGCGGGTGCCCACTCGGCCCCGCCCCTGGGTGGGGCGGGGCAAAGGGCCAGCTTATTTTTTGCGGAGCAACGTTTTCGGGTCGTGCCCTTTGGCTATCTCGGCGGCGGCGGCTTCGCTCAGCCCCTCGAACAGCGCGGGCGCGTGAAGGGCGCTGGCCACCGTCTGCTGATAGAGGCGGTACTCGCTGCCGATTTCGTGGCGCACGGTCACGTAAACCAGCAAACGCAGCAGCTCGGCGTGGGTTGGGGCGCTGGCGGCAATTTGGGCTTCGAGCCATTCGCGTTCCTGCGCCGACGTGGCCTTGTCGGGCAAGGGCTGCCAGTTCCACTCGCCCACCAGGGCCACGAGCAGCAGGTCCTCGACGTGGATGCGCCCGCGCAGCAGCTGCTCTTTAATCATGAAGCGCAGCAACGCGTTCATCACCTCGGGGTCCGTGGATACTAGGTCGGTCACGCGCCCGGCCAGCACTTTGTTGGTGTACTTGCGCATGAGGCGTTTGCGGCGGTTCTCGACGATGAGCTCCCCCCGCGACTGCTCCGGCACCACCACGGCCGTGCCCGCCACGGCTTTTACGCCCACGAGCTTGATGCGCACCACGTGGCCCGCCTGGGGACCGTCGATGTACACGGCCGGGAAGCCGGACTTTTTGGCCTTGGTCAGTTCGTACTTGGACGTGCCCAGCGCCGTGCCGTTGGGGCTGTAGGATTGGGTGATGCGGTAGGCGGGCTGCTCGTCGGTGCTGTTGGCAGCAAGCTGCTGCTCGATGCGGGCGGTGAGCTTGGTGGCCCAGCAGGCGCTGTCCAAGCACTGGTCTTTTCCGTCCTCGGTGTCGAATAGCTGGGACACGCAGCTGCTGCGCTTCGGGCACGTCACGCAGGCCCCGGCGGCGGGCACCAAAAGCGGGTCGGCGGGCGACCACGGGGCGCTGCTCAGCAACCGGGTTTCGCGGTCCACCCAGTGCTGCACGTGGCCTAGCTCGATGCGGTAAGTGCCGCGCTTTGCCAGGAGCCGTACCTGCACATCCTGCGGCCACCGGGCCAATTCCTCGGCGGCGCTCAGCGTCATGCCGTCCTGGCGCAACAGCGCCCACCACTCCGGCGCTAACTCGGTCAACGCCCGGCGCTGCGCCACCCAGCGCAGGGGCTTGGCGAAGCGGGCCGCGACCTCGGCCGAGTCCATCCCGCCTTCCATGAGCTTGGCAATGGCCCGGGCCTCGTCGGCCGGGTGCGGGTCCTTCCGCATCATGTTTTCGACGATGCGCGCCTCGAAGGCCTCTTGGTCGCTCATCTCGCGCACGGTGGCCAGGATGCTCAGCATCTGCGCTTCCTCGTGGGCAGCAAACCGCTGGAACCCGGCCACTAGGTCGTATTCCAACAAGCCCTCGCGCTGGTCCACCGGCAACGGGCGAACGGTCACCGGCTGAATCAGGCCGACGTGCTGGATGTTTTGGGCCAAATTGGCAATCTCCACCGGGTCCATGTCCTGGCGGTAGTTGTCCTTGGTGCGAATCGCGTACAGGGGAATGGTTTCCAGCGAAACGCCAAGCTGCGGGGTGGACGGTGGGGCGAGAGTGGTTTGCATGGCAGGTAAAAAATGAGTGAAGCGTTGGCAGGGCACAACCCCCTGCTTTGAGGTACCTAAAGATACCACGCTATTACATTTAATACAAGTAATAACTTGTATAATTTGTGACTTATTTTCGTGCCGTTCCCGCAAAATCCCTGGTTCCTGGCTACGCAAAAAAGCCCCCTTCGGTGCCTGGAAGGGGGCTTCTGCTCTTACGTTGTTTCTATGATTTACTGCTCTCGTAGACGGTTAGCTAGGTTAGCAATGCAAGCTGAGCAAAATAACATACAGCTAACCAGTGCTAGTAGAAAAAGCCACGTTGGTACCTATAGCTTGGCGTGTTCAAGGTAGAGCTTAGGACCGACAGTACCAGCGACTAGCAACAGCAGCAACCAAAGGTAGCGGGGCATAGGAACGGTGGTCTGAATCTTCTTCATGGATACATTTCTGAGATGGAGACGAGGTTAAAGATAAAAATCAATTGAAAATGAGAACAGTACGGAGCCTGAGACGTGACATAAAGGGGGCTGTGGGGGAGAAAGGTTAAGAATGAGTTTGGATAGGGTAAGCTACATCAACGTTGCACGTTATGGATTCCTTACCGGCTAGTTTCAAGGCGCTCACCCGGTGGTTGCCTTCTGCGTTGATGTAGTAGTCCTCCGTGCCGGCGATGCAGATTAAATCCAATGTCGAGGTATTAGCATTGAGGAAAGCGGGCCAGTTGCCGGCACGAAAATTACTCTTCTTCTTTGCGTTCAGCATATCCAGCCAGCGCACCTTGCCGCCATACCTGGGATGGGTGGTACCGACTATTCGCGTCAGCGGAACGGTTCTGATACCTCCCGCTTTGAGCGTAAACTTGTTGTATTCGAATAGGTGCATTTTGCTTAATGCCCAGTCGGGGATAGCTTGACCGGGAAAAAGCCGGGCGTATTCTTCTGCTCCTGAGGTTGGCGAAGGGTTTTGCATGGTAAGCAGGCTTTGATGTAACATTTGGACCAAACTTTTAACCAAGGCCATTTCTGTATCGTCAGCACTGGGCAAGCATTACAGTTATCGCTCCGGACTGGGCAGCTGAGCCGGTGTCGGCATGGCGTAGGTGAACGTCTGCCCTACGCCGCTGCGAATGCTGCTCACGCTCACGCCGGTCGAGGCACTGAGCCGGACCAGGGCGTGCAGCTGCTCGTTGGTGACCACCCCCCGTACCGTAACCGAAAGGTTCTCAATGGGGGTTTTATCCTGGGTGGCTTTGGCCACGTACTTGCGGGCCGCTTTGGTTGCGTCGGGGCTGGTGAAAATGGCCTCCAAGCTGCTCAGGATGGCGGTGGCGGTTTCTTGTGGGATGCCTTGCATGGTAGTGGAAATAAAAAAGTGGGGATGAAAAACCCACCGGCACTAGCCGGCGGGGAAATAGCTTACTGGGGGGCCTGCGTCAAGCGAACGGCGGCTCGGGCGCGGGCAGCGGGCGAATCCGGAAACCGCTCCCAGCCGGCCGGGCGCGGGGCCGGCGCGACGTAGCTGGCCAGGGCCAGCAGCTCGCGTTCCGGGGCCACGCGCAGGATGCACAAGGGGTGCGGCGTGACGAGCTCGAACCGGTAAAAGTTCTCTTGGAAATCACCGCTGCCGTACTCGAAAGAGGGCAGGGCCTCGCTGGTCAGGCGCACTTGCCAGTCGTGGCCATCGTAGCCGCCGGGGGCGTGCCACACCACCACCTCGCCCTTCGCGAAGCGGCCCGGCCGGGGATGCCGGCGCTGCTCATAGGCGGCTTTGACTGCCGGCAACTCGGGGGCCAACAAGTCGGCAAAGAGCGGGTAGGCTTTTGCCAGCTTGGCGAGCTGCTGCACCTGGGCGAATTTGGGCCGGGTGGTGGGGGCGACGATACCGGTTTGCATCAAGAAGGGCGCTTAGTCGGTCACGCAGGCATTGGCGCTCGTCCATGACGCGGCGCTGCGGAACTCCCAGCCGGGGTTGCACCGGGTCAGGTGAGCCAGCAGCTGCGGCGTGGCGCGGGTGGCCTGGTAGTCGCCCTCGACCCACTGGCCGGTGCGGGCATTCATGGGCTCGAAATAGGCCGTGCCGGCGGGGCGGGCAAACAGGCGCTCCGGGGCCGGGGCGTGGTAACGGGCAAAGCGCAATAGGGTCGGCATTTGCAGGCCCGTGGCCTCGACGTAGTGCAGCCAGTCGGCGGCATCCATCAGGTCGTGAAACGAGGTTTTGAATTCCTGAAAAGCCCGCAAGCGGTCCTGTTTCTGCTGTTGCTGCTGCCGGCGCTGCTGCTGGGTGAACTGCTGGGCAGCGCGAAGGGTGATGGTCGTCTGGTGCATGGCCGGGGTGTTTTGGTACGCCTAAAGATACAACACTTATACAAACATTACAAGTTAATTGTTGTATTAAATGCAAGTATTTTTTAGCTTACCTTTTCTCCCAACCGCCCACAAAAAAGCCCGACTCCGGGCCGGGCTCGAACCGCGGGTGGCTGAGGGCTTTGGCCGGCAATGAGTGGTCGGACGACCGCATTTGCCGTGCACCTCAAACCGTTCAATGCCTCTTCCCGTTGAGTCGCTGCCATTCTAGTACTACAGGAAGCACTGACTACTAGCCAGCGTAATTCCTAAAAATTAATACCTGTTAAACAGCCGGTTAGTGGATATATTTTTCTAAAAGTAACCTTATAGGCGGACTTTTCGAATAAGGTTGTACATTTGTTATGTCATAGTGGCCACTAGACACCCAGCAAACCAGCTAACCAGACAACACAACATCACAACAACACAAAAACACAACTTCAAAACCTAAACCGCAAACACGATGGAAGCTCAGACCGATTTAACAGCACGAAAACCAATACCACCACCAAATGAAAAAGCAGATAGACGTTGCTCTAACAGATGAAGCAAAAGAGTTCGTAAAACATTTACCCCCTGCCGTTCGAAAGAAAGTCGCAACGGCCTTTGAAAAAACCGAAAACGGTCACCAAGGTGACTGGTTTAAGAAACTGTCCAGCACGGAAGACCTGTGGGAGTTTCGCATCGACGGCCCGAATCACACCTATCGCCTGTTCGCCTTTTGGGACAGTCGGAGTGAAACAGAAACCCTCGTTGTGTGCACCCACGGCTTGGACAAGAAGACGCAAAAAACGCCCAAAGCAGACATTGCCAAAGCTGAGCGCATTCGCCGAGCGTATTTCGACTCATGAGAGGACGGGGGGTGTCAGACAACGCCCCCACTCATTGTCACATCACCGTCATATCAATCGTAGCCTTACCTCTTGCATAGAGGTAATTTCGAAGTCAAATCAATGATAAAACACACCGCTGACAACCTTGGGAGTAGCGGCCCAGCGAAATCCCCGATTCGCGTCACCAAATACCGGGACCTGAAAGACGAGCTCGTCGGTGCCCCTGGCACGGCCGAACGTGAACAGTTCGAATTTGAGTTAAGCTTGGAGCTTATTCCGTTGAAAATTAAGGAGTACCGCAAGCAACAAAACTTAACACAATCCGAGCTGGGCGCACTCATTGGAGTGCAGAAGACCCAGATATCCAAGCTGGAAACCAATGCGGTGAATGTAACGCTCGACACCTTGCTCAAGGTCTTCGGCGCCTTACACACCAAAATTAAGCTCAGCTTCGAACCCGAAGCAGCTGTATAAAGAAGCCTCAGCCCCACAGGTTGGGGCTTTTTTGTTAGACGTCAAAATCACTCCGTCTGCCCCGCCCAGCGGGGCTTTTTCGTAGCTTGCCGCCATTCTCCTGCGTCCTTCCACCTTCCCCACGTCCCCCAACGCGAGCCCAACCCCGATTCGAAAAAAGGCATGTCAACAGCGAAAGGAGCGTATGTTTAACATCGAGCCTTTACCAGTCCCGGTCCTGGTGTCCGATTTCGTTTCATGCCCCTGAAAGTATTCCTGCTCGCGACGCTTATGAGCTTTGCTGGGAGCTTGTCGGGGGCCTATGGCCAGCAAACGTATTCCGACCCGGAGGAAATCCGATTGCGCGACTCCCAAGCCCTGGGCCGCGCCGCCCATCGGGCGGCCCTCACGGCCCGCGAGCGCGCCGCTATCTGCCGATTGAGCCGGGGCTACGTGGAGTTTGCCTGCCAACTGGATTCCGGCGGTCGAATCCAGGCCATCACCACGACTAGGCTGGCCGAGGCGGCTAACTCCCTGCCGCCGGCTGCTCTTGCCCGCATACGGGAGAGCGTCTGTCGGCATGTGCGGTTTTCCGTGCCCTCTGTCGACCGACCGGACAGCAGGTGTCCTTATCGGCAAATCAGACTCGCGCTACGGCTCAGTGCCTTTTGCCCGGACAACAAGTATAAGTAGACGACCAACCAAAGCAGTTCACGCAAAGGGTGGTTCAAGCAGGCAGTGCAGCGGCCCGTTAACTTTCGGACCAAACTTTTCACCAAGGCCAGATGTCGCTTGACTGCCCCGCACACAATAAAAAACCCGCTGGCCAGGTGCCAGCGGGGGTAGCGGGTCGAAACCGCCGGGCCTTACTTGGCCAGGTGGTCCCAAAGGAACTGGCCCAAAGTGCATAGGGCGGCCAGGTCCTGCAGCACCTGCCGAAAGGAGGGCAGGCCGTTGCGGGTGTTGTTCATGAGTTCGAAAAAGTCATTTCATCGCGGAGTTATGTTACGTCGGCCGGTTCTACCTAGAACCGGGCAACGCCCCTGGACCCAGCCCGCGAGGGCCTCCACGCCGATTACGTGGGGGGCGTTCACTACTAAATACGTTGGGGGCAGGTAACGGGCAGAATCCCCCATTGAAAACTTGTCAACTTCTGCGCGTTTTGCGCAATCTTTTTTTCGACTCGTCCGGGAGCGAGGCCTCAAAAAGTAAACGCCCCGACTGGTTGGAGTCGGGGCGTTTACTCCTCCTGCTGGAGGTGGGCGTCGCGGCTACGGCGTTGCTGGCGGCCCTGTGGCGGCGCGGAGTCGTTCAAAGACCAATGCGGGTTCTTTGGCTATCAGGACGACTTGCTGCTGGCGGTTGAGCACGAAGTGCGCCGCGTAGCGCACGCGGCTGGGTTGGGGCGAAGCCCCGGCCAACTCTTGCCGAAACTTCACGTCCGCGCCGGGGCCGTACCGGCGCCCATTCACCACGTAGGCGGGGCGGTTGCCTCTCAGCGAGGCGTTTGCCCCCGATGCCGTCGCCGGGCTGTAGGCAATGTCCACGAACACGAGGTTGATGTCGCGGTCCGCCAATCGCCGCTGGTATTCCTTGAATTGTTCGGCGTGCCGCTGCCAGGGTTCGCACCACGGCGCCCAGGTCACCACCCAGGTGTAGGCGTGTTCCCGGCTGAGGGCCCGCACGTCGGCCGCCGTCAGCTCCTGCACCACGCTGTCCGCCCAAGCGCCTGCAGCATAGGGTTGTACGCGCCCCTGCGCCCGGGCCGGGAGCAGGGAGTAGTTGCTGGGCTGGCTGACCCGGCAACTGCTGGCCGCCACAAGGACGGCCACAGCAAACAAACGACCACGGCGCAGCATGACCACGTTAAAATAAGTAAGGAGCGGAAGGTCTTTTAACCGCTAGAGCCCGGTGGTTTCCACGGCCATCATCAACCCGCCGTATTCGCCGCGGGTCATGTCCACCTCGTACGTGCCTTGCAGCACTTTGATGGCGCCGTACCCCAAATCGTGGGCCACGTTCACGTCCACGTAAAACTCGTCTTCTGCCGTCAGGGTAAACGTGTTGTTCTCGGGGTCGGAAGGCGTGAGGCTGAGCAAGTCGATTTTGCCGTCGTGCACGCTGACTTGCACCCGGTTCACCGCCAAGCTGGAGGGGTTGTCGGAATAGGCGATGGCGCAGCGCCCTTTGCCGCGAATGCACTGGCGGGCTTTGCTGTAGCCCCACGCCATGGCCATGGTGGAAACCTCGGGTCCGGGCGTTACCCCGTCGTGCTTCATAGTGGCGGCCAAGTCTGGCGTAACGTCGGGGGTGCTTTTGTTGCAGCTTTGGGCCGCAAACCCGCCGAGCCCGAACAGCAGCGCCGCTGCGACGACCGGTTTGTACAAAAATGAGTGTTTCATGGCAGTTTGGTGTTTAAAAAAGTGAAATCCAGATACTGCAATGTATAACCGCCAAGTGATTAAATAACAAGGGATTTGCCAATGCCCCTGTTAACAAATTATTCCCTGTTGGCTTTCCTGGTCAGCAAGGCTCACCAAGCCCCGTACTTGTCCTCCAAATCCAGTTCTTCCACCCGCACCAGGACGGCCTCAAACCGTCGCTGAAGCTTGTCGGCGATGAGGCCCGTGCCCTCGCCGGCGCAGAAAAGCTCCGTCAGGCGCAGGTCGTCCGCCTCGCTCCAGGGCAGCCCTTCCCTTTTCGGCATCGGCCCCGGCGCCGGCGCGGGCGACACCGGCGGGGGCGGGGCCACCAAGCCCGTCCCGCCCCGGCCGACGTAGCACAGCACCTGTTCGCTGGCCGGGCTGTTTACCGGCCGGCAGGCCTCGGGGTAATGCAAGCGGTACTTGGCGCGGGTTAGGGCCACGTACAACAGATTGATTTCCTCGTTGTGCTTGGCCACTTCGCCCGCGGCTGGCGGGGTGCGCTCAGCTTCCTCGGCCCACTTCGTCACCAGGTCCCGGGTGACAAAATCGCTCACCAGCTGCACCTCGTCGTACTCCAGGCCTTTGCACCGGTGCACGGTGGAAAAGAACACCTGGGCGCGGTCGCGCTCGCCGTCGGCCACGTGCCGGCGTTTGAGTTCTTTAATCAGTTCGGTTACTTGGTTGCCGTAATCCTCGACGAGCGTAACGAGCATGAGCAACGAACCGTCCTCCGTCGTTTTGGCGTATTCTTCCAACTCGGCCAGGTTGGCCATTTTCTTTATCAAGGGGTCGCGGATGCCCTCGCTGCGTCCGTTGTAAAGGTTCAGCACGTCGTAGAGGCTTGCGCCGCTGTCGGCGTACGTGTACGAGTTGATGTTGCCCTCGAAGTACAGCCGCTGAATGGCGGCCGGGCCTGTGATGTACTCGATGGCTTTGACCAGCAGGCCCAGATTGGAGCGGCCGATGACCGCCTTGGTGGCCGTGGCCGTGCTCGTGCCGTGGCCACTCAGGCCCGCCGGCGCGTGCGGGCCCAGCACCGCTTTCCAGTCGAGCACGCCGTTGGCCAGGCCCGCGATGGGGTCGGCAAAGCGAAAGCTCGTGGTGAGGGGAAAGGCGGCGAAATCGGCCTTGTCCAGCGAGTTCACCGCGTGGCGCCAGCCGTAAATCTGCTGGTGCGTGTCGCCCACCATGACTTTGGTGGCCGCTTGCTTTAGAAACAAGTCCAGCATCGAGCCGGACGCATCCTGCGCCTCGTCGAAGAGGATGTACTCAAAGGGCAGCTGCGGGCCGGCGAGTTGAAACTTCTTCAGGTAAAAGTCGTGGGTGATTTCGATTTGGTTCGAGTCCATGCGCTGGAGCATGCGCCGGCACCCATTCTCGATGGCCGCGTAATGGCGGTTAACAAACGCCAAGGCCTTCGGGTCCCACACCGTGTCGCGGTAATCGAGCTGCTGCACCCGGGCGGTGGCGCTGTTGCAGAAGTAGGCCAGAAACTTGGCAATGTGGCTGGCCAGCACGTATTCGCCGTGGGCTTCGCCGCCGCTTTTAAGGCCCAGCAATTCGACCAGCTCAAACGGCTTGTAGGCGGTGGCGCGCACTTTGTAGGCGCTGCCACGCACCACGTATTGGTAAGCCAACGAGTGCGCCGTCTCGACCCGCACGTTGTGAAGGCCCCGGGCCGCGAAGCGCTTCACGGCTTCGAGCTTGACCGTGCGGTTAAAAGCCAGGTAGAGGATGCGCGCCGTCGCAGGCCGCGAGCGGGCGTACTCAATTACGGTCGTGGTTTTGCCCGAGCCGGCTACGGCGTTGATTTTGATGTTGCCACTCGACGCCACAATGGCGGTCTGCTCAGCAGTAAGGTTCATGAAGGCAGGTAGAAATGATAGTCTTGAAGATACAACACAATTACAAACAATACAATAATAATTTGTAATAACAACGATTCACAGCGGCTAAATTAATTCCTGAAACCCGCTCTGGCACAAAGAATATTGCGCAATAGCATACTACTAATTTTAGCGAAATTTATACTAAACAAATTAGTAGTCGTTTAACTTGCGACCATATTTAGTTTTCTAGGCTACATGAATAACATTGAATTACTTCCTGTTCGTGATACCGACCTGCCGTTTCTATTGCCGCTTTTCAACTGCACGGTGCCGGCCGGTTTCCCTTCCCCTGTATGTTACGTGGAATTACCATTACTTCACCTTAACTACAGCTTGGATTATTCAGTGTTCATGTCGAACTTAGCGTAACACCTTCGCTTCGAGCAGATGACGACCGTTCGCTGGGAATACTTTCCGCTGGTGGCGCAATCCCCCCTCGCCCGGTCCTGGTTGGAGTTGCAGGCTAATCTGGGCCGTTCGCCCAACACAATTATCGCCTACGGGCGGGGGGCCGAAGACTACCTGCGTTTCTGTGTCGCCCGCGCCGTTGAGTGGCCCGCAGCCACCCGCGAGCACGTTGGGCACTACGTGCAGGACTTGGCCACCCGCACCAACGAGCGGCCTACCCGGGCGCATCAGGCCTGCGACGGGGTGGTGCCGGGCTTGTCTAATGCTACCGTGCAGCAACGATTAACGGCGGTGCGGCTGCTCTACGACCATTTGCTGGAGGACGCGGTGCGGCCGGATAACCCCGTCGGCCGGGGCCGCTACACGCCCCACCAAGGGTTTGGCGGCCACTCTGCGCGCGGGTTGGTGCCCACCGTACACAAGCTGCCCTGGATTCCCACCGAAGCCCAGTGGCGGGCCATCGTGGAAGCGGCCCGGGGCGAGCGGCTCCGCAACCGGTTCATGCTGGCCCTGGCCTACGACGCGGCCCTGCGCCGCGAGGAATTGTGCTTGCTGGCCACCGGCGACGTGGACCCCACCTACCGGCTGCTGCGCATCCGCGCCGAAACCACCAAAGGCCGGCGGGAACGGGTGGTGCCCTATTCGGTGGCCACCGGGCGCTTGTACGAGGCCTATTTGGCCGAGCGGCGCACCCGGAGCCGGAGCCGGGGTCCCTTGTTTCTCTCCGAGTCGCCCCGCAACCGGACCGCGCCCGTCACCTTCTGGACCTGGTCCAAGGTCGTCGCCCGCCTGGGCCAAGCCGCCGGGGTGCCCGCGCTGACGACCCACACACTGCGCCATTTGTGCCTGACGGATTTGGCCCGGGCCGGCTGGGACCTTCACGAAATCGCGCTGTTTGCCGGGCACCGCAACCCGCAGACGACGTTGCGCTACATCCACTTGAGCGGGCGGGAATTGCAGGCCAAAATCGAACGGGGCCTGGCGGCGCTGCACGACTGGCGCGGGCAGCTAATCGGCGACTTGCTGGCATGAGCACGCTGCCCCTGGCCGTGCCCACCTCCACCTGGCCGTGGCCCCTGGACCCGACCCGGTACAACCGCCGCCCTCAGCTGACGGCCGCCGAGCGGGCCGACCTGCGCACGCGGGTGGCGCGCCGCAAGCACGCGCCTCACTTGTTTTTCGCCGGCGACCTGCCCGCCCTCCCCCCGGCGCATCCCCTGGCGCGGTTGCTGCAGCCGGTGCTCGACGCGTGGCGCGTGGCCGGCGTGGACCGCCAGGAAGCCACGGACGGGGCCGCGCTGCTGGTGGCCGAAATGCACCGTCGGCGCTCGACCTACTGGGTCTGGAACGAGGCCGACTGGGTGGACCTGCTCGGGCTCACCTTTCGCGCTTTCCAACAACGCCATCATAAAGCCAAAACCTGTCGCCTGTTTTTGATTACATTCAGCTACCTCGTCACGGGCGTGACCCACGTGCCCTTGCTCAGCCAGTGCCGCCTGCGCCCCTTGGCCGAACGCATCTTCGGGGCAGCCGCTGTGGCGCAGGCCGTGGAGCAGGTGTGCACCCAGCTGGTCGCCTGGGGCTACCCCGCCGGGCGGGCCACCACCCGCTTTCCCCGGGCACTGTGTCTGGCGTTATTGGTCCGGCGCAGCCCCTACCCCCACGAGCTGTCCACCGAATTGCTGGAACATGTGCGGTGCGCAGGCGTCAATAGCAGGCTAGCCGACCAATTCTCGGCCCTGTCGCGGGGACTCTTCACCCAGGGCCACCTCGCCCAGACGCTGGAGCAGGTCCTCAACCGCACCAAACGGGAACGCTTCGTGGACCGCTTTGAAGGCGTGCCTCCGGACTGGCTGGCGTGGTGCCAACGGTGGGTCGCCACCTCCACCTTCCGGCCCAAGGTGCGGCAGTCGACTTTCCGCTACCTCATCAAGGCCGGGCGGTGGCTGGCCGCTGCCCACCCGGATGTCCTGGGGCCGGCGGTGTGGACGCGCGAAGTAGCGGCCGACTTTGTCGCCGCCGTGGTCCGCCTGCGCATCGGCGACTGGGCCGCGCCCGGCACGCTGGTCGGGCGGGCCGCGCAGCGCGTGGGCCAGCCGGTCAAGGCCACCACGATGGAAAAGCTGCTCAGCTGCGTGCGGGCGTTCTTCAAGGACGGCCACACCTGGGGCTGGTTTCCGGCCCGCTTTGACCCGTACCGGTGCCTGGGCACCCCGCGGTCCGTGTCGGCGCTCATTGGCCCCGACCCGCGCGTCATCGCCGACGACGTCTGGGCCAAGCTGCTCTGGGCCGGCCTCAACTTGACCGAGGAGGACCTGCCGGCGACCCTGTTCGGGCAACGCCCGACGTTCTACCCGTTGCCGCTGGTCCGGGCGTTGAGCACCGTGTGGCTGTTCACGGGCCTGCGGGCCAACGAAATCCGGCGCTTGCGCGTGGGCTGTGTGCGCTGGCAGCGCGACGCGGTGCCGGTGCCGTGGACCGACGAGCCGCTGCCGCCCGACGCCGTGTGCTGGCTGGACGTGCCGGTGAACAAAACGAGCACCGCCTTCACCAAGGCTGTGGACCGGGCCGTCGGGGACGCGGTCGCCGCCTGGGAGCGCGTCCGGCCTGCCCAACCCGTCCAGTTGGACGACCGCACCTACGAAGCCGTGGACCTGCTCTTTTCCTTCCGGGGCCACCCGCTGGGGACCACGTACCTCAACGCCACGCTGATTCCGCTGCTGTGCCGCAAAGCCGGCGTGCCCCGCGCCGATGCCCGGGGCACGATTACCTCGCACCGCGCCCGCTCCACCATTGCCTCCCAGTTATTTAATGCCAAGGAGCCGCTGACCCTGTTCGAGTTACAGGAGTGGATGGGGCACCGCCTGGTTTCCTCCACGCAGCACTACGCCAAGCTGACGCCGGCCAAGGTGGCCAAAGCGTACGAGAAAGCGGGCTACTTCGCCCGCAACGTGCGTATGATGGACGTGCTCATCGACCAGCAGGCCGTGCAAAGCGGCGCGGCGGCGGCCGGTGAGCCGTGGAAGTACTACGACCTGGGCCACGGCTACTGCACCTACGACTTTTTCGACCAGTGCGCCCACCGCATGGCCTGCGCCAAGTGTTCGTTTTACCGGCCCAAGGCCTCCGCCGCGGCCCAGTTGGTCGAAGGTAAGCAGCACTTGCAGCGCATGCTCCAAGAAATCCCCCTGCTCGACGACGAGCGGGCGGCCGTGGAAGACGGCCTGGAGGCCATGGAGGCCTTATTGCAGCGCCTGGCGGCGGTACCCGCCCCGGATGGGACCGTCCCCGACCGGTCGCCTGCGGCCCGGATGGACGGCCCACCGGCGGACGAGTTCATGCCGCTGTCCGTGGTACCGTCGCAGAACCGTTCGCTCGCCTGACGCGCCCGTCGTTCGCTGGTAGCACAGGCTGCGAAGGC
Organism: Hymenobacter sp.; assembly: GCF_036388155.1. Classification (NCBI taxonomy): domain Bacteria; kingdom Pseudomonadati; phylum Bacteroidota; class Cytophagia; order Cytophagales; family Hymenobacteraceae; genus Hymenobacter; species Hymenobacter sp. The sequence goes on from NZ_DASVSI010000020.1 coordinate 22,073, forward strand.
ACAGGCTGCGAAGGCACAGGCTGCGAAGCAAGAGGACAACGTCATGCCAAGCGGGATGGTTCAGCTTGGTAGTACCATAGGCGGCAGAAGTACCACCCTCTGCTTGACTATCCTTGTTCAAAAAAAGACTGTTTCAATGAACACGCAGCCGGCTTATTCAACTATGCCGGAGCGGCCAATTTTGGGAAAAGCACATAAAGTGATAGCGTAAACAGAGCGCGCCACATAGGCATGGGCGGGAAAGCCACAATCTATCTTATCATCGCCTTATCATCCGGCCTGAAATAAAGCAGCATCAGTACCAAATTCGAATTACTTGACCCTCACTCATCAAGGCTGCCAAAAAATAAATGGCTATTGTTCAGGTATGGCAGTAAAAAGATAAAAATATTTTCTTACTGCCATACCTGAACAGTAGCTTTCGCGTTGTACCATTGTCGAGTTAAAGTTGCCAGGCGATACCCTTCCCGTTTGGTTTGTTCTTCCTTGCTAACGACGGGCCCGTGGAAGCCTGCCGACAATAAGATTACCGGCTGCTGCACGTGAGGTCCCACTCCGTGCTGCCAGCTTATTTGCCCGCCCGTGGCGCAGCTTCCGTCTGCCCCACATCAGCGGTTTTTCGGTCTCATGCTCGCATTCTACCCATGCCAGTTTCCGCGTATTACGACGCTGCTGCTCAACATTTAGTTGCCGCCCGGGCGGCGGTGGCACGCCATGCAGCCGTTTTGGGCAGTTGGCAGGTGAGCGACATTATCGACGGCGAAGGCCATCAGTACGTGGACCTGGTGATGGAAGGGGGAGGGGTGCTGGGCATTGCCCTGGCGGGCTACGTGTACGTGCTCGAACAGCTGGGGGTGCGCTTTTTGCAGCTGGGCGGAACCTCGGCTGGCTCCATCAATGCCCTGCTCATGGCGGCGGCCGGCCCCATACAGGCGGCCAAAACCGACTGGCTGCTGGAGCGGCTCAGCGACCAAAATTTGCAGGACTTCGTGGACGGCGGCGACGATGCGAGCGATTTCGTGCGGGTGCTGGTGGACAACGGTCGGCTGCTGCGCTACCTCTGGAAAGGGGCGCAGGTGCTCGACAATCTCAAGCGAGACTTTGGACTGAACCCCGGCGAGGTGTTCCACGAGTGGCTGCGCCAGCTGCTCAACGAGCAGGATATTCGCACGGTACGCGACTTGAACCAGCTCCGCACGCTGACCGCTGCCGATGGCCTGCGGCGACGCGATGGGTCCGTGTACGCCCCCGACCGCCCCATTCGCCTGGCGGTTGTCACGGCCGACGTTACCACCGAATCCAAGGTCATCTTTCCCGAGATGGCCGGCCTGTACTACCAGGCCCCCGACGAGGTACACCCGGCCGATTTCGTGCGGGCCTCCATGGCCATTCCCGGGTTTTTCACGCCCTTCCGGGTGTATGACTTGCCGCAGGCCGGCGCGGCCAGCAGCCCCGAATGGGAAACCAGCACCGGCTACCGAGGGCCGGTACCGGCCGAGGTCCTGTTCATCGACGGGGGCATCTTGTCCAACTTCCCCATCGACTTATTCCACCAGCATTTCAAGGTGCCGGCTTGCCCCACCTTTGGCATAAAGCTGGGTCTGAGTCGCACCCGCGCCAATCGCACCGAGAAATTCACCCAGCTGCTGGGCAACATCTTCGACACCACGCGGCACGGG